>DASYZW010000064.1:0-2988 GCA_035945915.1 Verrucomicrobiia bacterium
AATCGTGCGTTTTGGGTCGAGCGCAGGCATTGAATGAGACCGTCAAAAATCTATTGGACTTGCGCCGATTTGCCAATTCCGGCTTAATCGTCGGCTTCTGTTCGGTATTGTCATCCTGCTCCAGAAACGGTATAGCATGGATGTTTGAGGGGCAAATGGATTAAATAATTTTGCGAGCTAAGATTTATGCCTGCTTTAACCACAGTCGTCGACGGCCTCAAATTGCCGAATCCATTTGTTATCGGTTCGGGACCGCCGGGAACGAACCTGAATGTCATCGCCAGGGCATTCCAGGAAGGCTGGGGCGCCGTGATCGCCAAAACCGTCAGCCTGGACGCCTCCAAGGTCGTCAACGTGACGCCCCGCTATGCCAAATTACATTCCACCGATGGAAAAGAAATTATTGGCTGGGAAAATATCGAGCTGATTAGCGACCGTCCGTTCAAGATCTGGGAAGAAGAGTTTAAAAAATGTAAGGACATGTTTCCGGATCGGGTGTTGATTGCGTCGGTCATGGAGGAATATCGCAAGGACGCCTGGCTCGAGATTGTCGAGCGATGCCAGGCGTGTGGCGTCGATGGCTTCGAATTAAACTTTTCCTGTCCGCACGGGTTGCCGGAACGAAAAATGGGCGCGGCCATGGGTGAAAACCCGGAAATTCTCGAAGAGGTCGTCGCCTGGGTGATGAGCGTGGCGAAAAGACCCGTGTGGGCGAAGATGACTCCGAATGTGACGCACATTGAAGACCCAAGCCGCGCCGCGCTCAAGTCCGGCGCAACGGGCATCAGCGCGATCAATACCATTCGAAGCGTCATGGGCGTAAACCTGGAGACCTTGCGGCCGGAGCCCTCGGTGGAGGGTTATACCACTGCCGGCGGTTATTCGTGCCGCGCGGTCAAGCCCATTGCCTTGAGAATGGTCATGGAAGTGGCGCAATTAATTCGGCGGGAGTTCCCCGGCCGCTCACTTTCAGCGATCGGCGGTATCGAGTCCGGCAACGACGCTGCCGAATTCATGTTGCTGGGCGCCGATACGATCCAGGTTTGCACCGGTGTCATGAAGTTCGGGTACGAGCACATCAAGCCTATGTGTGAGCAATTGCTGGCCTTTATGGAAAGGCACAAGTTCGAGACGCTAAATGATTTCAAGGGCAAAAGCCTCGAATATTTCACGACCCACGCAGATTTGGTAAAACGGCAAGGCGAGCGAAAAGCGGCGCAAAAGGCCGCCGCGGCGGCCAAAGTGGTCAAGAGCGATGGCGAATGGAGCGGCGAAGACTTTGTCAAGCAATCGCAGGCATTGTCTCGATGAACGGATTCTTAGCACGGTCCTTGACGATCGTTGCCAATGGGGCAGGGACGGCGCGCTGCGCCGGCACCGCGCGTAAAGCGCGCGAAAATGCTCGTGAGACAATGGACGCAGCGCGGACAGCAAGGCACCCGCCCCTCGCAGGAACAGGGCAAGATGCGCATGAGGCAAACCATAACCTCCACCGGCTCCGGTTACGAATTTATTCATTTTGGATTTTAGCGCGCGAAGGTCACACTAATAATTTATGACGATGGAAAATTGTCCTTTCTTGATCAACGGTGAATGGCTGCATCCGAAACTCCCGGGCACGCCGGTTTTTAATCCGTCCCTGGGTGAGGTGATCGCTGAATGTCCGGTCGGAGGAGTTGCCGAGGTGAATGCCGCGGTCGAGGCGGCCGCTGCCGCGTTTCCAGCCTGGATGGTGACGCCGCCGGTGGAACGGGCGCGCGTGCTGTTCCGGTTCAAGATGCTGCTTGAGGAAAATTTCGAGGACATTGTCCGATGTAACACTCGCGAACACGGCAAAACACTGGCCGAGTCGCGCGGCGACGTTAAACGCGGCATCGAGGTGGTTGAATTTTCCTGCGGCATTCCGTCTCTTCTGATGGGTGAGATTTTGGAAAATGTGGCGCGCGGAATTGATTGCGAGGCGATTCGACAACCCCTTGGTGTTTGTGCCGGAATCACCCCGTTCAATTTTCCGGCCATGGTTCCTCTGTGGATGTATCCGGTGGCGCTGGCCTGCGGCAATACTTTTGTGCTCAAGCCGAGTGAAAAGGTGCCGCTTACGGCCATCAAAATTGCGAAACTCTTGGAAAAGGCGGGGTTGCCCAAAGGCGTTTTGAATATCGTCCATGGCGGTCGTGAAGTGGTGGACGGCCTGTTGACGCACCCCAGGGTAAATGCCGTTTCGTTTGTCGGTTCCACGCCCGTCGCCAAATACGTTTATGAGGTCGGGATCAGGCATGGCAAACGCGTGCAATGCGGCGGCGGCGCCAAGAATTTTATTTTATTGATGCCGGATGCTGACGTCGAAAATTCCGCGCGCGGGGTTATCGAAGCGGCCTTTGGCTGTGCCGGCGAGCGCTGTATGGCCGGATCGACGGCGGTAGTGGTCGGCGCGGCGGAGAAAACGGTTCTCCCCGCATTGGTCGAGGCGGCCCGCAACATTAAAGTCGGTCCCACGGACCGGGAGAAGCAGCCGGACATGGGCGCGCTCATCACCCGGCAGCATCGGGACCGCGTCCTGGAATTAATCGAAGCCGGCGTTGGGGAAGGCGCAAAAATTTTCGCGGATGGCCGAAGTGTCAAGGTGCCGGAGGCCCCCAATGGCTTTTATGTGGGCGCAACGGTTCTTGACCAGGTGAAACCCGGCATGACCGTCGCGCGGGAAGAAATCTTCGGTCCTGTGCTCAATGTCATGCGACTGGACGATTTGGACGCGGCCATCGAATTGGCAAACAAATCAAACTACGGCAACGGTGCGTCCATCTTCACCCGTTCCGGCAAAGCCGCCCGTGAATTTAAACATCGCATCAATTGCGGCATGGTCGGCGTTAATATTGGCGTCCCGGCGTCTATGGCATGGTTTCCGTTCAATGGATGGAACGACTCCTTTTTTGGTGACCTCCACATGCAGGGCAGGGAAGGTGTTCAGTTCTTCACCCGGCAAAAAGT
>DASYZW010000065.1:0-2411 GCA_035945915.1 Verrucomicrobiia bacterium
AAAAGCGCGAAGTCGGGCGCTAGCCAAGACGACACGTGGGGGAACCAGTACGGCTCAATTGAGCCACCGGGCTGCTAAGCCACCGGGCGCCAGCCCCTACAAACCATGTTTGTAGTGCCCTTTGTTGGACTGGCAATTGCCAGTCTTTTGACAATATTTCGCGCGTTATGGTAGCGTGAATGCAGAGGTGGTTCGCTGAAAACTGCATGGGATAATAATCAATGCAATGACCAATAAACCATTGGCCCTCACCCCGAAAGAGATCAAGGAAATCGCGTCTGTACAGCGAATTCAGGATTTGTGGGGAATGGCAAATTCAGCAGATATGGAAATGACCCTCAAGGATATTTACACGGTAAAATTCCAGTATATGAACGAGAGTCCGGGTTACGTCGGCGATCTGTTCATCATCCAGCCGGGTGTGCTGGGCAGCGAATTTCCCGTTATCAGACTGGTTCGCAATCGAGAAAAGCAGTTAGAAGTCGTCGAATAACACGGTTGCATTAGAGAGGAGAGACGTGCTCAACCGTGTGTCTCTTCTCTAATGAACGGCACGCATTACAAACTCACCTATGCAGTTTTTAGTGAATTCATCAATTGGATGAATGGTCAGGGAACGGCTCAACAGAGCCATTTTGGAGTGTCGCACAATATTACTTGATTCGCATAGCGTTGAAAAATGGCTCAACTAGGCCGCCGTTTGGAAATGAATTGGTGAATTTTCGATCTGAATATTTGCGCGCTGACATTCGATGCGCGCGGCGGTTTTTCACTGCGCGTCCGGTGGTCGTGTAT
Organism: Verrucomicrobiia bacterium; assembly: GCA_035945915.1. GTDB lineage: Bacteria > Verrucomicrobiota > Verrucomicrobiia > Limisphaerales > UBA11358 > UBA11358. Next base: position 796 of record DASYZW010000065.1, read on the forward strand.
TGAATACAAAAACCGTTAAACTGCTGCACTTTTGACACGATTAAAAATTCGTGGCGCGGTGCGTTTTTCTTATTTGAAGCTTTTTTGATTCGATTACTGGCACTCGGATTTGCGTTTTTTGAGTTATCCCCTTTTCCCTAAAAACCGCCCTGTATATTCTTAATCTGTATATTCTTCTATAGAGAGATGTCAGCCGGCTTACCTCCAGAGGTCGGCGGGCTTACTTCTTGAAGTAAACCTGTTTACCACTGGAGGTTTTACCCCCAGCCGGCTTAACCTGAAAGTGGATGGTGTAAAGGTTCGTTTTGCCCTGTCCCCGGCGCTGGATGGTCACCAAACCGGCCTCCTCCAGTTCAGCGATCAACTGGGTGACGCGCGGCCGGGTCATGCCCATGTCTTCTGCCAACCGGTCCTGCCCCGGGAAACAGGAGTCATTGTGCCAGGCGTAGCTCAAGAACATGGCGTAGGCCACCTTAGCGCCAACGGAGATATTCGGGTCTTTCAGGATGAAATTCGGGACTTGGGTAAAGCCGCCCTGTAAAACGGGATTTGACGTGTCTAATTGCAGGTTCTTTTCTTTGAGGACTTCCCCGATTGTTTTCATGTGTGGTATGATTATCCCACAGGTGAGGTGGATTCCCTCTGTGGATAAACGGCTCACCTCCCTTCTTGAGTAAATTTCCATGGATCGCAATCAACCAAACGATTCCCAAAATGCGGCAGAATCTGGCGACGTGCAGAACGATTCGGAAAGCTTCCGCACGATTCCGAAGGCTTCCGAATCATTCGGAACGGTTCGGAATGATTCCGCACGGTTCGGAAACGTTCCGCACCCTTCGGAACGCAAGCAAAACCACACGTTGACGGTTCGGGAAGCCGCCCGGATGTTTGAGGCTGCGGGTGTGGCGCGGACGGAACGGAGCATCGTCAACTGGTGCCAGCCGAACAGGCAAGGAATACCACGATTGGACAGTTATTTCGATCCGAATGAGCGGCGCTATTACATCACGCCGGAAAGTGTTGAAATGGCGATTGCCGAGGAAAAGGCCAGAGCCGCGAAAATCAACGAGCCTTCCGAACGCTTCGGAACGGTTCCGGACGATGCGGAAACCCCACAATTTGCGACCGAGAATGAACCGGCACAGACTCGGGAACTGGAACTGCAAATCCGGGACTTGGAAATCACCAACCGGGTAAAAGATCAGGTCATTGGCATGAAAGACAAATTTATTGAACAACTGCAACAGGAACAGCGCAATTATATCGAACGGCTCATTGATTCCAGTCACCGCATCGGCCAACTTGAAGCCAAGTTACTTGAAATTGAATCGCCATCAGATTCAGAAAAAGGCGATGTGTAAAAGGGTGTCTTCTCTCGGATAGCTCAATCGCATGTTGCCCACTGGCCTCGCAGGGCTTAGCATCCATGCTAGCACTATGACCGCGGTTGAATTGCTTGAAAGGCTGAAGAAAGTAACGGTGTGGAAGCGTGGCGGCATTAGGGCACCCCACAAGCCACTCCTGATTTTGCTAGCGCTCGGACGTGCGGCACAAAAAAAACCGAGGTTAATGCGCTTTTCGGAAATCGAGCTCCCACTGCGGCGGCTTTTGATGGA
>DASYZW010000066.1:0-2379 GCA_035945915.1 Verrucomicrobiia bacterium
AGCACGGGAATTTTCGCGGGAACAACGCACTTAAAAAATTCCACCCACGGCGTGAATGCGTCCGTTGCCATCCCGTTAATCACCGGCACCCTCAAATGCTTCGTACCCGTTCCCGTCGTGGCAACGCCCTGCTCCGTCGAGTATTCATGCAGGATTCGCAGGAAACCGGCGCGACCGGGGGATAGTTCGGGACAGTCCAAAAATCGCTGCCGCTCCGGCTTGTCCGCAAACGGTTCCGCCCATCCTTCTCCTGAGCGTTCGAAAGTTCCTCTTAATCGGTCCAGGGCGACGCGGCATTCCGAGGTCACTTCCTCAGCGGACGTGAGGGACCTGCACGCGTCCCGCAATTGTTCCAGCGCCGGGCGCGCATACACCAACATAAAAGCAGGTGAATATCCTTCCCCGTCGGCGCACAAAATCATCGGGTATTTCGCCCTGCCAATTCGGTCGCTCGACGACCACATCAACCCCAACAGCGTGTGGCCCGGACGCAACCAAAGAAATTGATGGTCGAAACCCTCCAGCCGCTTGATTTGCTCCATCTTTTCCCACGCGCCTGAATCAATTTGCCCTCGGATACCGTCAAAGTAGAGCGATTGTTTCAATTCTGCCAAAGCCTCTGTGTCGACTCCAATGCCAGGAATATGATCCTCCCACCCCGGATGTTTGCCAAACGCCGCAAGCGACAGACGCAACGCAGTACCACTTCCGCGTTTGAACCATTCTGTCACGTATTCGGTTTTGGGGATCATCGTTTTGGCCAGTCCTCTACCTTGGGCAGGGTATGTTCAGGCACAATCCGGAAGGCCACATTCCCATTGTCGCCCTGCCCGTCGTTCAGGGCGACTTTCAGGGTCCAACCGGAGCCGTCATCGAGACGGGTCGCACGGTTGTTCACAATCAGATTGATCAAGCCCCAAATGTCCGATTGCACCGGCGACTGCTCGGTTTCTTTGGCGCTTATCAATCGCCTGAATGCTATGGTAAGACCATCGGCTATCTTTCCCTGGTCCAGCAGCAATGGTTCGGTATCCCCCATGTGTTGCGACAAATCTGTCCATCTCGACTGATTATCCCCGATGCTCACCCGGACCGCCCTGAAAATATTGACGATCGTCGTATCGGAACCTGATGGAACAAAGTATACCTTAACGCCTGCCAAAGTTCCGTCGTCATTCACAAGGGTGTCGAGAACTTTATCGTATTGTTTGCAATTGTTCAGGCAATCGGCCGCGCGTTGCTGGTCTGCCGGACCCAGTTGGGCAATCCAGGCCGGATCCGAGAGCGCGGCTGACGTCGAAGTTATTATCTTCTTCAACGCCACCGCGTCTTCACCGGTCATCGCCGGATTTTGGCTGTCGTTCAGGAATATGGGAAAACCGATTTTCGCCTGCATGCCGCTCATGCCCTGGGCAAGCCCCTGGCTCACAATATGACGACACAGGGAATTCACCTGGTCCTTCAGCGGACCGTTATATTGCGCCAACGCGGAATTGAGGGCCGCGGCACTGTCTTTGAACGCGGAAAACCGCCGCCAATGGTCTTCCATCGATTCATCTTTCGCCGGAATGCTGGCATCGGCCAGCGCGCAGGCGTTTGTGTATAGCGTCCAGCGGACATCATGCGCCGTGCCTGCGCCAGGCAGCCACGCCATTTGGTCCCGATCCAGCGCCATGATCTCGTTTCGCTTTTCACCGTAGCTCACATCAACCGTCCATGCCGCCTTCTGCCGAAACTGCGCCAATTTCGAAAAAATATCGCCGAACAAGCCCGCGGTCACATTGGCCGCCGGTATGCTCTGGCGGATTTCAGTGAATGGCCCAGACGATGCGTCCTCCGCCGCGCTTCGCAGGATCGAATAATGCGTCCCCAGGTTTGTCAGCGGCAAATCAGTGAAGTTCGTTTCCAGGGCGAGCTGCGCTGCGTACTCGTCCACTTTCTTCTTGGAATCGCTTAAAGTGCCGCCCGGTTCGACATCCGCGAATGACGCGTTCTGGCCGCTGGCCAGCCATTGAGTCTCCTTTTGCTCATAATCATATAATGAGTCGGCGAAATTATTCAGGATCGCCACTTCCTCCGAAATGCTTTTCAGAGTTCGTTGGTTCGCCTGGCTTAAATCGTTCAGGCCCTTTTGTATCGCCAGATTGCTCGCAAGCGAATTGCCGCCGTTGGCCGGCAATAGCGTTGCAGGCGGCCACTGTCCCCTGCCGCCGGACGCGGAATAATCCCATTGAAGTACATTGACTAACCCCGGGTCCGTCACCTGGTTCGAGTCCGTCAGGTACGAGATAAACGAATTCAGGTACTTCGCCGCGGCGTCCTGCGAATTTGCGCCGCTCATTGATCCGCCCGACGAAATCGCGTCTGCCTGCAACCGTA
>DASYZW010000067.1:0-3702 GCA_035945915.1 Verrucomicrobiia bacterium
CTTGCAGCTGCCTCGTCCGTTATAACGTATATCGCCCAAAACCACGGTGCGGTCAGGTCGCTCGCAGCCGTGCCGCTGAATTATCGGATCCAGAATGTTCCGGTCGCCATTTCGGCCTATTTGCTTAAAATCATTTGGCCCTTGAAGCTGGCGGTCATTTATCCCATGCCTCATGCGATTCCAACGTTGGCGTTTGTTGGCTGCTCGCTTCTTTTGGGGGGAATCACGGCCGGCGTGTGGCAGACGCGGAAACAATATCCGTTTTTGTTGGTCGGCTGGTTTTGGTTTTTAGGCACACTGGCCCCGGTCATTGGTTTGGTCAAAGTTGGTGACGCCGCCATGGCGGACCGATACACCTACATCCCCTCCATTGGCATATTCATGATCGTCGCTTTTGGGGCCAAATCTATTGCCCAACGGGGAGCCTTGCCGAAAATTCTTTGGCCGGCTTCCGCCGTTGTCATTCTCGCCTTGCTGGTCCTTGTCACGGAACGCCAATTGCAATACTGGGAAGACGATTTGACCCTTTTTGGTCATGCCGTGCGCGTTACAAGCAACAATGTGGATGCGTTGCTTAACTATGGCGTGGCCCTCGAAAATGATGGCAAACCGCTTGAGGCGATCGAACAATATCGTCGCGCCCGGCAGCTCGCGCCAAATTCATACCTGGCCTGTGCCAACCTGGCCGATTTGCTGTACTTCACCGGTGAAACCAACGCGGCGCTCGAACAATATCGGCAGGCGGTAAAATTGGAGGCGAATTCTTCCACTCTGCACGATCGTCTTGGTAGCGTGCTGGCCGGTTTGGGCGATTTTGCCGAAGCGACGAACGAATTCCATAAGGCGATCAGTCTGGATGCAACTGACCCGGCTCCGCATGTGCACCTGGGCGCCGCGCTGGCAAAACAAAACAACCTGCGCGACGCGACCAATGAGTTCACCGAAGCATTGCGCCTGAGTCCCGGCGATCCGTCGGCGCTGATTGACTGGAGCAAAGTATTGTTAGGTCAGGGCAGGGACGCTGAAGCGATGGATCGACTGAATCAGGCGCTTCAGATGAACCCGGATAATTTCCAAACCGTCACTTTTGTCGCGCGGGTACTTGCCAGTGATAAAAATTCAAAAATCCGCGACGGCGCCCGCGCGTTGTACCTGGCAAAGAAGGCGGAGGCGTTGACCGGCGGCACGCAACCGGTGGTGGAAGATGTTGTGGGAATGGCCCTGGCTGAAAATGCGCAATTTGATGCCGCGCAACATGCGGCCGCCAATGCCATCCAGCTGGCCACGGCCGCCGGAACGAAGCGCGAAATCGTTGCCGCCATGCAGCAAAGATTGGATTTATACAGGAAACACCAGCCTTGGAGAGAGTCGTGGCGGGAGACATTGTGAAATACAGAGGCATTTAACGGCAGCGATCCATTAATCCATTTGACTGCGGCCCGTTCGCGATTATGGTTTCAAGTAGGAGAAAGGTTTAGTTTATGGCAGTCGGTAGGTTAAAAGACTTTTTGGATCGCAACGGAGTCAAGTACGACATGATCGCGCACGTGCCGGCGTACACCATGCAGCAGGTCGCCCAATCCGCTCACGTTCCCGGCAAACTATTGGCCAAAACCGTCATCGTGAAGCTCGATGGCGAAATGGCCATGGCGGTTCTGCCGGCCACTCAGAAAGTCATCATGCAGGACCTTCGCGATATGACCGGCGCGGACGATGTGAAATTCGCGTCGGAAGCGGAATTCGAAAAATGTTTTCCCGACTGCGCGATCGGCGCAATGCCGCCGTTTGGTAACCTCTACGGAATGGAAGTTTTCGTGGCCGAATCACTCGCCGGCAATGATGAAATCGCTTTCACCGCCTGTTCGCACTCGGAAGTGATTCGAATGTCCTATGCTGATTTCGACCGCCTCGTCCAGCCCAAGGTTTTGAACTTCAGTATTTGACCGTTCGGTAATTATCCCAGGTCCACTTTGACTTCTGTCCGGTTTGCCAGGCCCTCTGCGCCCTTGGGGCAAATCACGGTGAGGATTCCGTCCCGATAATGCGCTTTGATCGCGTCCGCTTTTACCGAACAGGGCAGGGGGATGACCCGATGGAACCGGCCAAAATGCCGTTCGAATCGGTACGTGTAGCGCTCCTTCTCCTCCCGCGCCTCGCCGATTTCCCCGCTGATGTTGAGGTCATCCGCGCTCATGTAAATATGGATTTCCTCCTTCCTCATCCCCGGCAGTTCGGCCTCGACAAGGACGTTGTCCTTTTCCTCGTACACATTGATGGCGGGAGTCCAATCCTGTGTAAACGGGTCCTCATTCATCAGCCAGTGCCCCACCGGGTTGCCGAAAAGCCGGTCGATTTCTCGTTGCCACTGCTGCAACCGCCAAAAGGATGTGGACATTTTTGAAACCGGCGCCTGCGGGCTCTTCTTGTTTCCTTGATGCTTATCCACCTTCATACTCTTTCTCCTCTCTCCAAAATCAATATAGTCCGAATAAGAGACAGTTCAACCCCCGGTTGCGCTTCAAAATGTTCGAATTTAAGGCCGAAAGCGCCGCCCGCGCAGCCTGTGGACCGGGTTACGAACAAATCTTCGTCGAAGACGCCATGGCCGCGCTTTCACCCGCCCGGACGAAAATACGATCGGCAACGTTTTTCCGCGCATCGGGTCCGTCCGCAAAACGGCCGACGTTTTGGTTGCTTTGTAAATATTCGACGTTGTGTTTTTCCGCTAATTTTGCGTCAGTTGATATTTACAGATTACGATTTACCGTAGATGCGCCGTAAGTTCCAAATCGTGAATATTTGAATTGTATGAATTACACAAGACTCGGAAACACCGGCATGCAGGTTTCACGCGTTTGCCTGGGCTGCATGAGCTACGGCAAATCGAAAGCCACTCCGTGGCCTGGGATGATTAGCTGGGCATGGACCCTCACCGAAGAGGACAGCCGGCCGTTCATCAAACGCGCTCTCGACGCCGGTATCAATTTCTTCGATACGGCCAATGTCTATTCGATCGGCGACAGCGAAGCGGTCCTGGGTCGCGCCATTCGTGACTTCGCGCGTCGCGACGAATTGGTCATCGCCACCAAAGTTAACGGTCCGGTCCGTCCGGATCCCAATGGGCGTGGCCTTTCGCGCAAAGCTATCCTCTGTGAAGTGGACAAAAGCCTCGAACGGCTCGGCACCGACTACATTGATCTCTATATCATTCACCGGTTCGATTACGATACTCCGCTGGAGGAAACGCTTGAAACTCTCAATGACGTCGTGCGCGCCGGCAAAGTGCGGTACCTGGGCGCGTCTTCGATGTATGCCTGGCAATTTATGAAAGCCATTGGCATTCAGCGCGCCAACCGCTGGGCCACATTTGTCTCGATGCAAAATTATTACAATTTGCTCTATCGCGAGGAGGAGCGTGAAATGCTTCGCTTGTGCGCCGCCGAAGGTATCGGCGTCACGCCCTGGTCCCCGCTCGCGCGCGGTCGCCTCGCCCGCCCCTGGAGTGAACAGCCAGCCACCGAACGCGCAAAAAATGATCAGTTCGCCCAGCGCCTGTACAGTAAGACCGTGGATCTGGATAAACCACTCATCGACCGGGTAAACGAACTCGCGAAAAAACGCGGCGTGCCCCCATCGCAAATCGCCCTGGCCTGGCAATTCCATAAACCCGTCGTCACGGCCCCGATCATCGGCGCCACCAAA
>DASYZW010000068.1:0-2803 GCA_035945915.1 Verrucomicrobiia bacterium
CCCTGACAGTTCGACACCTTGAAACAGTTTTCGGTCCCATTTACCCGCAACCATTGTCGAGTGGGCCTGCGGCACCTTTCGGGCCAGTGACAGGAGCATGGTAAAAGTCAATTCCGCGGTGGTCACCGTATTTCCGCCCGGCGTGTTCATTACCACCGTGCCGTGCTGGGTTGCGGCTTCAATATCCACGTTATCCACGCCCACGCCAGCCCGGCCGACTACGCGCAGTTTGGGAGCGGCCTCGATCACCTTGCGAGTAACCTTGGTTTCGGAACGGACGACAAGGGCCACGGCGTCGGAAACCACCGGCAATAGTTCGGCTTCGGCCAGCCTTTTGGGCAGGACGGTCACTTGAAATTCGGGGCGCTGCTGCAACAGCGCGATTCCTTTTGGCGAGATAGGATCACAAACGACTATTTTCATACAAAGACGGGCAGCGTATCGAGTGGGTTGCCAAAGGTCAAACCATGAAATTGGTATTTTAACTGCAAATTGCAATTTGTGACTGAACATTCCTTGCCTCACAGAGGCAAGATGCAGTTTGGCCTTCAAAAGGCTCGTGCGAAAAAAAAACATCGCACTGACGCCGAATCAAAGTGGAAAAAATTGGAAGGATGGTGTAGTATCCATTGCAGCAGGCACAGAGCGGTGTAAATATCCTTCTGTTGCAGTCTTTTACATGGCAAGACCAAACAACATTACAATGTGCAGTTTCTGCGGAAAGTCGCACGCGGAAGTACGAAAGCTCATCTCGGGCCCCGGCGTTTACATTTGCGACAATTGCATCATCCTCTGCAAAAACGTCCTGGACCGCGAATTGCAGGTTCAGAACCAAAAGAAAACCCCGAAGTTTTCCGTTCCCAAACCCGCAGAGATCAAGCGCCAACTCGACCTTTATTGTGTGGGACAGGAGCACGCCAAAAAAACGCTTGCCGTCGCCGTCCATAATCATTTTAAGCGGATTCAGCCTGAACCCACGCCTGAAGACGAATCGTCCGCGACAGCCAACGCATCCTCGGCGCGTCACATGGACGTGGAAATTGAAAAGAGCAACATCCTGATGATTGGTCCAACCGGTTCGGGCAAAACGCTTCTGGCCCGGACGCTGGCCAAAATCCTGGATGTGCCTTTTGCCATTGCCGACGCCACCACGCTCACCGAAGCCGGTTACGTGGGAGAGGACGTGGAAAACATCGTCCTGCGCCTGCTGCAAAACGCCGATTACGATGTCAAACGCGCCCAGCGCGGGATTGTCTATATTGACGAAATTGACAAAATCGCGCGGAAAGCCGAAGGACCGTCGATCACCCGTGACGTGAGCGGCGAAGGGGTGCAACAGGCCCTTTTGAAAATTTTGGAAGGCACGATATGCAATGTGCCGCCCCAGGGCGGGCGCAAGCATCCACAGCAGGAATACATTCGCGTCGACACGACGAATATATTGTTTATATGCGGCGGCGCATTCGTGGGCCTTGAGCGCGTCATCCAATGCCGAATGGGTAAGAATGTCATGGGCTTCGGCGCAGCAGACCAAAAGGACGTGATCGTCGACCGGACGGAAATTCTCCAATACGCCGAGCCGGAAGACATGTTGAATTTTGGATTCATTCCTGAATTCATCGGGCGGCTGCCCATTGTCACGACGCTGTCTGAATTGACCGAGGAACAGTTAATTTCCATCCTGACCGAGCCCAAAAACGCGCTTACCAAGCAGTTCGGCAAGCTCATGGCGATGGAAGGGGTTGAACTCGAATTCACCCCGGACGCGCTGCATGAACTCTCATCCCAGGCGCTGAAAAAAGGCACCGGAGCGCGCGCCCTGCGCGGTCTCATCGAAAAAATGATGCTCGATTTGATGTTCGATGTCCCCGAAGTCTCCGACATCGTGCATGTGAAAATCACCGCGGCCGTCGTGCGCGGCGAGAGCAAGCCGATTGTGCGACGCAAGCAGGACGCAGAAGCGGCGTAAGGGCAAAAGCGCGAATTCGGGGAGAAGCCGCGAGAAATAGCGCGCGAGAAACAGCGGCGGGCGTGAAATCCCGCCGGACCCCAGCCCGAACCCGGCGCTTCCGACTACATTTTCAAGTTCTTGTTTTTGGCCCGGGACTCCTCAGCCAGTTTCATTTTGAACGGGTCGAGAGCGGCCTGAAGCTTCGGATCACCGACGGCCAGGATCTGGACCGCGAGAAGGCCGGCGTTTCTGGCCGCGCCAATGCCCACGGTCGCCACGGGCACGCCGGGCGGCATTTGAACGATGGACAACAATGAGTCGAGGCCTTTGAGGGACTTGCTTTCGATGGGAACCCCGATTACCGGCAAGGTCGTGAATGCCGCCGTTACTCCGGGCAAATGCGCCGCACCGCCCGCGCCGGCGATCATTACTTTCAGCCCGCGCTGAACCGCATTGCCGGCATAATCTTCAAGGCCTCGTGGATCGCGATGCGCGGATATCACTTTGGCTTCGCAGCTCACGCCAAATTCCGCGAGGGCGTCAGCCGCCAGTTTCATTGTGGGCCAATCTGAATCACTGCCCATTAATATTCCAACTACAGGTGTCGTTAAGTTGCTCATGCAGCGCATGATTGAGCGCGGAACCCGGGAATTTTGCAAGTCCTTAATGCGGGTAAAATGCGAGCGAGTATGCTTCACTGACCGCCCTGTTCATGATCTCAGGGCCGCGATCCGGGGCTCTGACTATTCAATCCCAAGATGCTTTTGAATTCGCTCGAGGGAAATTCCTTTGGTTTCCGGCATGCGGAAAAGGACCCAGAATAATTGGCCCACCATGCATACGGCGTAAAAT
>DASYZW010000069.1:0-1787 GCA_035945915.1 Verrucomicrobiia bacterium
AAGAACGCGCGGCGAACATGCGCGGCGCTTTTGCGGTTTGCGATGGCGTGAAGCTGAAGGGCGAGCGGATCGTCCTGGTGGACGACGTTTTCACGACGGGCGCGACGACGAACGAGTGCGCGCGGGCCTTGCGCGCCGCCGGGGCGGGCGACGTTTGTGTCTGGACAGTGGCACGCGGGCTGTGATATGGTTTTGGGGAATCCGAAAGAGATATGGGAACAACTGTTTTTGTGAAAAAATTCGGCGGCGTGGAGATCATCGAACCTGCGCTAACCCCGCCTCCGCTAAAAGTTCCTCCGCTGCCTAAACCCAAGCTGGGATCGAGCAAGTCCAAGTCCAAGAAACGCGATATCCCAGAGGGTCTTTGGACAAAGTGTCCCAAGTGCAGCACGATGATTTTCGACAAGGAACTGGACGAGAAACTGAAAGTTTGTCCCAAGTGCAGTCATCATTTTCCGATCAGCGCGCGCGAGCGCATCCATTCCCTGGTCGAGACCTGCACGTTCGAGGAGATGGACGCGGAAATGGCCAGTGTGGACGTTTTGAAATTTGCGTCCTACGAGAGCAAGCTCGAACGTGACCGCAAGGCGACCCTGCTCAAGGACGCGGTGATCACGGGCTTGTGCAAAATCGGGCCGCATCGCGTCGGGCTGGGGGTCATGGAATTTGGATTCATGGGTGGTTCCATGGGCTCGGTTGTGGGAGAAAAATTAACCCGGCTCATCGAGCGTTCCACGGAAAAGGGGTGGCCGGTGGTTATTATTTCGGCCAGCGGCGGGGCGCGCATGCAGGAAGGCAGCTTCAGCCTGATGCAAATGGCCAAGACTTCCGCCGCGCTGGCGTATCATGCGCAGAGCCGGCTGCCGTATATCAGCGTATTGACGCAGTCGGACTACGGCGGCGTGATGGCGAGTTATGCGAGCCTGGGCGATTTAATTTTGGCCGAGCCGGGCGCATTGATTGGTTTCGCCGGCCCGCGGGTGATTAAAGACACGACCAATGCGGAATTGCCCCCGGGATTTCAAACCGCGGAATTTCTTCTCGACCACGGGCTGATTGACGCGATCGTGGCGCGCAACGAAATGAAGGAACAACTGATCCAGTATTTGGACTTCATGACGGCGGCACGAAAAGCGGCTACCGCTTAACCCGGCGCGAAGACCGATATTTTCGGTTATCAATGGGCATCATTTTGGCGAGCTTGTGGTCCTGCTTTTGCAGCGTGTAAAACTCGGCGCCTTCTTTGACGCCGGAGCCGTTTCTGTCGCACAAACGCCAGTTCGCTTCGACGATTTAACTTCTGCTCCAAATCTCTTGCCACGAAGCATTTGAAATTCTTTAATTTGGCATGGATTCCCGCGAAGCGTTTGTCGCGCTGAATATGATCGACCACGTCGGGCCCGTGCGGGCGCGATTGTTATTGGATCATTTTGGCGACGCCCCGGCCATTCTCGGGGCTTCAAAATCGCAACTGTTGCGGGTCCAAAATATCGGCGATGAAACGGCCGAGGCCATCGCGAACTGGGAAAAGACCATTGACCTTGGCGGGGAACTGAAACGCATTTCGGATTTCGGCTGTCATGTTTTGATTCAATCTGACGAGCAATACCCGGCGTTGCTGCGTGAAATATACGACCCGCCGCTGGCGCTCTACGTGAAAGGCGAATTGACTTCGAAAGACAAGGGGGCGGTAGCGGTGGTGGGCTCAAGGCAGACGACCCATTACGGCGTGGAAACCGCCCGCAAGCTTTCGTATCAATTAGCTTACGTGGGAGTGACTGTCGTCA
>DASYZW010000070.1:0-11928 GCA_035945915.1 Verrucomicrobiia bacterium
ATGACCGCGGCCATCCTGAAATTCGATGACAAGGAATCCGTCGAACAGCCACTGCTCTTTTCCAGTCTTTAAATCCTGATACGTGACGTACGGCGCAAAATGGTTGACGGTCCAACGCGGACGTTGGACGCCGCCCTGATAAATTAGAACGACGTCCGTGGGCTTTGAAGGGTCCGCCTGCGAGAGCGGAAAATAATCCGCCCGGGAATTTACGGCTAAAAGCAAGATCAGGAGCAGGACAAAAGTTTGTTTCATATTTCCAATACCTTGACAAACAAGGTTTAAAAGATGTCTTTTCAAATAGTGGATGTCCATGGATTTAATGGCGATTTCGAAATTTGCTTTTTCCTTTTGGCCGTTTTTCTTTAATTTTTCATCTTCATGTCGCGGATTACAAACGCAATAACTTTTGCCCTTAGCTGCCTGCTCGTCACTTCGTGCAGGACTCCGCGCTCACAGGTCCCGAATGAGACGCATGCGGCGGGCCGGCAAGTTCGCCAAAATTTACTCATTTACGCCAATCCGTTTTGCGGCGCCACTCATGACGGCGGTCTCTATCCGGGCGCGACCGCGCCATTTGGGATGATCCAGTGGAGCCCGGACTCCGGGAAGCGGCCTACGCTGGCGGGTTATAATTATCGCGATACGTCGATAAACGGTTTTAGCCTCGATCACTTGAGTGGCGGGGGCTCGTGGTACGGCGGGAATTTCGCTTTTATGCCGGTGCTCACTGACGGTTTGAGCGAAGCGCCGGCGAATCGTTACGTTTTCGATGCTCCTTTCTCACACGATCATGAACGCGCGCGGCCGGGTTATTACAGCGTAACGCTGGACAATGGCGTTCGCGTTGAATTGACGACTACTGTCCGCAGCGGATTCGGACGCTTTGCCTATCCATCAAATGCGCCCGCCACCCTCGTCATTAACGCGGGCAGCAACATCAACGGAACCTCCGGCTCGATGGTTGAAATTGACCCCAGGTCTCATGCCGTTAGCGGTTCGGCCACCGGAGGGCGATTCCTCGGCCATCCGAATTCTTGCACGCTTTATTTTTACGCGGTTTTTGATCGGCCGTTCATCAAATACGGCACGTGGACCGGAAACAAACTTTTTAACGAGAAAGCATCGGCCCGTGGAAAAGCAACCGGCGCGTATGTGGTCTTTGACACTTCCAAATGCGGGACCATCCTTGCCAAAGTTGGTGTTTCCTACGTGAGCATCGCAAACGCCCGCGCGAATCTTGAAAGCGAAAACCCGATCACCGCGTTTTCATCAAATGATTTTGACCGTGCTGTCGCCGCGGCGGGAGCCGTCTGGAATTCCTGGCTCAATCGAATTCAAATCACGGGCGGTTCACTCGCGGATTTAAAGACGTTTTACTCGGTGTTCTATCATTTGTTTCTCGCACCCACGATTTGCTCGGACGCCAACGGCGAATATCGGGGATACGATGGCCAGGTCCATCGGCTTCCGCCCGGACATGCTCAGTACGGATATTTTTCGGGTTGGGACATTTATCGCGGCGATTGCCAGTTTCTGGCGATGATTGCGCCGGACGAAGCCAGCGACATGGCGCAATCTCTTTTGCGCGATTACGAGGAAGGCGGCGCGTTTCCGCGCTGGGGCCTGGTTGTGCAGGATAGCGGCGTGATGGACGGAGACCCGGCGGCCCCGATTATTGCCGGTTTCCATGCGTTCGGAGCGACGAATTTCAATGCGCGAGCCGCCCTGGACGGCCTGGTCAATGCCGCAACCAATCCAGCGGTCGTGGCGCCGCGAACACATATCTTCGAACGCGATGGGCTGGCAGATTACCTGAAATTGGGGTACGTGCCGGAAGATCAACACGGCATCTGGCACGGATACGGCAATGTCTCGATGACCCTTGAGTATGACGCCGCCGACTTCGCCGTTTCGCAACTGGCGCATGCGCTCGGCGACCAGACCGATAGCGCTTTGTTGTCGGAACGGGCTCAAAACTGGCGGCGCCTGTTCAACCGGCGGACGGGATATTTTCAGATGCGCCGGCGGGACGGGTCGTGGGCGCCCGGCTTCACGAATAACGTTCTCGAGTACGACGGTAATCGCGCGTATCAGGAAGGCACCGCGGCGCAGTATATCTGGATGGTCCCTTTTAATTTGCGCGGGCTGGTGGACGTGCTTGGCGGGCCGGACGCGGCGTCGGCGCGTCTCGACGATTTTTTCACTGAAATTAACGCCGGCGATAATTCCATCCATGCCTATCTGGGAAACGAACCGTGTTTGGAAACGCCATGGATTTATTGTTACCTCGGGCGGCCTTACAAAACCCAGGAAATCGTCCGGCGCGCTTTAATGGAACTATATTCGTCGAAACCGGATGGCTATCCGGGCAATGATGACCTTGGCGAAATGTCGTCATGGTACCTCTGGGGAGCGTTGGGCATGTATCCCGAAATTCCCGGATCGGATGTTCTGGTGCTGGCCAGCCCGCTGTTTCCAAAGGCAGTCCTGCATCTTAAGACGGGCGATGTGACAGTCGAAGGGACCGGCGCGGCCGACAATGCTCCGTACGTCGAAAGCATGACGGTCAACGGCCAATCGTGGGACAAGCCGTGGATTCATTTTTCTGACATTTCACGCGGCGGAATTCTCCAGTACAAATTGCGGGATACCCCAAACAAAAATTGGGGCAGCGCCCCGGCCAACCGGCCTCCGTAAGGGTTAAATTTCCGCACCCGGAACGGCAACCGTCACGCTAACAACGGGTTAACGCTCCCTGCCAAACAACCGAATTCAAGCGAACCGACCAATTCAGGCATTAAATATGCTTTCTCAGGGGTTGATCAGATATGGAAGGACGTTATCAGCAGGAGCCGGCGTGCGATACCACACTTTTGCAGGCGGCAAAACGACAGTCCAACGGGACTTCCGGAGTCCGGGACCTGGCCACGATTAACGCGAAACTCGCGAGGGAAAACGAGGAACTCGCGCGCGAACGCGATTTGTTGCGATTGATCGTTGATAGCCTGCCTGATGCCATCTACGTCAAGGATGCCAATGGCCGGTTCCTCTTGAGCAATTCTTCCTGCGCCCGCGCGCTCGGGGCGGACAGCCCGGATAAATTGATCGACAAAACCGATTTCGATTTTTTTCCCAAAGAATTTGCCGAGCGATATTTTGCCGATGAACAGGCGCTGATCCGGTCCGGCCAAACATTCAACACGATTGAATCAATTTCCGAGAATGGCGCCAAAGAAGTCCGCTGGATGCAGACAACCAAAGTTGCCCGGCGCGACCGCCATGGCAATGTCATTGGGCTCATCGGCATCGGCCGCGATATTACGGAATTAAAACGCGCCAAAGAGGCGTCGAGCGATGAATTGCAAAAGCGGACAGCCCAGCTTTCCCAGGAGCGGCTTTTGTTGCGGACGTTAATTGATAATTTGCCGGATTGCATTTATGTCAAAGACCGCGAAGGCCGAAAAACGCTGGCAAACCCGGCGGACTTGAAAAATCTTCGCCAAAAAAACGAGGCCGATGCGATTGGCAAAGACGATTTCGCCTTCTTTCCTCCCGAGATCGCGGAAAAATTCTGGGCTGACGACCAGAAAGTGCTGACCGGCGAGCCCGTCATCAATCGTGAGGAATATTTCCTGGACGACAACGGCCGCGAGCTTTGGCTTTTGACGAGCAAGGTGCCGTTGCGCGATGCCGAAGGGAACGTCGCAGGTTTAATTGGAATTGGGCGGGACATCACGCAACAGCGGCAGACGCAAATCGAACTGGCGTATGAACAGGACTTGCTAAAGGCGTTGCTGGAAAATTCGCCCAGCCGGATCTATTTCAAGGACCTCCAGTCTCGCTTCGTGCGCTTCAGCCAATCGAAGGCAGAGGGCACGATGAATATGATGCGCGAGGCCTGGCGCACGAATCATCCCAACGAGCCGCTCGATAACCGGCCGCCGCATCTGGCGGACATTCAATCGTTTTCCAAATGGCTGGTCGGCAAAACTGATTTCGAAACCTATCCGGCGCCCATTGCCCGCGGGGCCCGCGCGCGCGAAGAGGAAATCATCCGGACCGGCAAACCGATGATCAACGAACTGGAGAGAGCTGAATTGGCCGATGGGAAGGTATTCTGGTGGCTCATCACGAAAATGCCATGGCGCGACAAGGACGGGAACATTATCGGGACCTTTGGCGCGTCGCAGGATGTCACGCAGCTCAAAGAGGCCGAAGAGTCATTGGACCGGGAACGCATCCTGTTGCAAACATTGATCGACAATTTGCCGGACAGCATTTATGCCAAGGACAAATCCGGCCGTTATATTTTGAATAACCCGGCCCATATGAGGCATTTGGGCGCGTCTTCATTGGAGGAACTGAAGGGCAAGACGGATCGCGACTATTTCTCGAAGGAACAGGCGGAACAGTTCTCGGCTGACGAGCAACGAATCATCCAAACCGGCGTGCCCGTCATTAATAAGGAGCAATACGAACACAATCCCGGCGGCGATTCAAAACGCTGGATGAGCATCAGCAAGGTCCTCTGGCGAAATCATCAGGGCGAGATCCTTGGCACGGTGGGTATTACCCGTGACATTCACGAATCGAAAATGGCGCAACAGGCGCTTCAGGCCAGCGAAATAAAATTGCGCAAGTTCACCGACCAACTCGAGCGCAGCAACCGGGAACTTGAGGATTTTGCCTATGTCGCTTCGCACGATTTGCAGGAGCCATTGCGAAAGATCGTGGTCTTCGGCGAACGCCTCCAGGAAAAGGCGGCGGACCGTTTAGAGCCTGAAACGCTTGACTATTTGCAACGAATGCGAAAGGCCGCGGCGCGCATGCAATCGTTGATTAACGACCTTTTGGCATTTTCCCGGGTGACCACTAAGGCCCAACCGTTCTCCCCGGTGAACCTCATGCAAACGGCGCGGGAAGTCATCGAAGACCTCGAGGGCCGGATTGAAATGACCCGGGGCCGCGTAGATTTGGGAGAATTGCCCGTCATTGATGCTGAACCGCTCCAGATGCGGCAACTGCTTCAAAATCTCATCGGCAATGCGCTCAAGTTTCGCCAGCCTGAAGTCCCGCCGGTCGTCAAAATTGAAGCGAGAGTCTTTTCGGGAGTTTTACCCCAGGCCGCGCCGGACACGGCAAAACAGGATTGGTGCGAACTGACCGTAAGCGACAATGGCATTGGCTTTGAGGAAAAATATTTGGACCGGATTTTTAATGTCTTTCAGCGGCTGCACACGCGGAATGAATATGAGGGAACGGGAATGGGACTCGCCATTGTCCGCAAAATTGTTCTCCATCATGGCGGGACAATCACCGCCAGGAGCGCGCCCGGCAAGGGCGCGACTTTTATCGCAACCCTGCCGCTCGCGCAGCCGAAGTTAAATCCCAATGAATGATATTTTATGAAAAAAGAAGGAAAGATGATCACCATTTTACTGGCCGACGATGACCCGGACGACCGCAAGTTGACGCACGACGCGTTCATGGAAAACCGGCTGGCCAATGAGTTTCACGCCGTCGAGGACGGCGAGGAACTGCTGGACTATCTGCATCGGCGCGGCAAATACGAATCGCTGAGCGGCGACCCGTTGCCAGGCCTGATTTTGCTGGACCTGAATATGCCACGCAAGGACGGCCGCGAAGCCTTGAAGGAGATCAAAGCGGACCCGGAACTGCGACGCATTCCGATTGTCGTGCTCACGACGTCCAAAGCGGAAGAGGACATCGTGCGGACATACGACCTCGGGGTGAATTCATACGTTACCAAGCCCGTGACCTTCAAATCACTGGTGGAACTCATCAGGATACTGGGATGCTATTGGTTTGAGGTTGTGGAATTACCACCGGGAGAAACCTGAATAAAATGCCAACGGCGCCAATAAAACTCCTGCTCGTGGACGATGATGAAGATGATTATCTCATTACGCGGGACCTGATTTCCCAAATCCGGGAGCCCCGACACCAGATCGAATGGATCGACAATTACGAGGAGGGATTGATTGCGCTTGCGCGAGGCGCCCACGCCCTTTGCCTGCTGGATTATCGTCTCGGCGAACGGACCGGCCTCGAGTTATTGCGGGAATCGCAGGCCTTCAAAGCGTGCCCGCCAATCATTTTACTCACCGGGCAAGGCGACCAGGAGATTGACGTGGAATCCATGAAAGCGGGAGCGGCGGATTACCTCGTCAAGAGCCGACTCACCGCGGACACCCTCGAGCGCGCCATTCGTTACGCGATTGAGCGTCGGAGGTCCCAGGAATCGTTGCGCCAGGAACACGATTTCATCAGGCATATCATGGAAACCAGCCCTTCGGGAATCGTTGTGACCGACTGCGCGGGGAAGATCACGTTTGCCAACCGGCGCGCCGGCGACATTTTACGATTGCCGATGAACCTTCCCCAAAGTTCCAACGTGCTGAATTGGCGCGCGGCAGACCTGGGCGGGAACCTGTTACAGGGACAAATATCGCCCCTCATTGACGTGCTGACATCGCGCAAACCAGCGATGGACCTTTGCCATGTGATCGAATTTGGAGGTGACCAGCGCGTTGTCCTTTCTACGAACGCCACAGCGCTTTCCAACGCCGACGGCGTAGTAGAAGGTATGATCGTCACGATCCAGGACGTGACCGACAGGCTGGCGATGGAGACGCAGTTGCGGCAGTCCCAAAAAATGGATGCCCTGGGGCAAATGGCCGCCGGAGTGGCGCATGACATCAACAATATATTGACGATCATCCAGGGGCACGCGGAATTGCTCCTGAACGCCGCGCCGGCCAACTCGGATTCGGCAAAGTCGGCGTCACAAATTGTTGCAGCGTCCGAGCGGGCGGCTGGGTTCATCCGCCATCTCCTGGCCTTTAGCCGAAAACAGATTTATCGCACTAAAATCCTCGACCTGAATGCGCTGCTGCACAACCTCGAATCGCTCCTGCCTCGCATGCTCGGCGGCCATATCACACTGGAGACAAGCTACTTCGCAAATCTGCCTCATATCGCCGCGGACACCGCGTTGATCGAACAGATCGTGATGAATCTGGCCATCAATGCCCGTGATGCCATGCCGCGGGGCGGAAAGTTGAGCCTTAAAACCGGCGTGGACGATTTAGATTATGTTTCAGCCCGCCGGCATCCTGAAGGGCGCCCGGGCCGGTTTGTCTGCCTGACGGTCGCCGACAACGGTTGCGGGATGGAACCGGCATTGATGCAGCGGATTTTTGAGCCGTTCTTTACCACCAAGGAAATGGGCAAAGGCACGGGGCTGGGGCTGGCGACAGTTTATGGGCTGGTTAAACAATACCACGGCTGGATCGAAGTCCAGAGTGAAGTTGGGGCCGGATCGACATTCAAAATTTTTCTGCCCGCCTCTGATCAATCGGTGGCGGCGCCCGTCGCTCCGCCGCCACAACCGGGAAGTGTGCAGGGCGGAAAAGAAACCGTCCTCCTGGCGGAGGACGAAGGAGCGTTGCTGGAACTGATGCAACAGGTCCTCGGGCAATACAACTACAAAATTCTTACGGCTTCGTGCGCCGCCGAGGCCTTGCAGGTTTGGGATGCGAATCAGGGGCAGGTGGACCTGCTGCTAACCGACGTGGTGATGCCCGGAGGAATGTCCGGTCGCGAGCTAGCCGCGGAACTAAAGAAGCGAAAGCCCGAATTGAAGGTAATTTTAACCAGCGGATTCAATGCCGGCATGATGTCCAGAGAGCCAAGCATGGGAGACACCACATTCCTGCCCAAACCCTATTTGCCGGACACGGCCGCCAAGTTGATCAGGGACACGCTGGATATCAGCACTGCCGCCGGGGTTCAGGCTTGAAAATTTCCACTGCGGGAGAACGGATCGAAGCTGGCTGGCTCTATCGGCCATCGTGGCGTTCCCGGCCATGCGGATCGCCCAACCCCACCAGGACAAATGCCCAGAGGGAGATCAGGATGAAGACCAAACCGAAAGGAGACGTGTTCTTGTCCGAGGCCAGGGCGATCGGACTTGCGAGGCAAACCCATCCATCCAGGATTATCAGGCTCATATAGGCCAAAGCGATGCAAATACCCTTTACCCGCATGTTTTCAGGATTTCCGGTCGCCACCAGGAGAAAAATGGCGGGCAAAACGATGTATAAAACTAAAGTGCCGGCGTTCATATTTTTTGGCACAGCGACCTAAAGGGCGGACGGGTAACCGTGCTATTTCATCGGGCTATGCTTTAAAGCTAGCGTGTTTTTCACGTTTGTCAACAATCTGCGAAAATCAAAGCCGGTTGCATGCCAGTTTGGAAAGAATGGCGGGAGTGGCGGGGCTCGAACCCGTAACCTCTGCCGTGACAGGGCAGCGCTCTAACCAATTGAGCTACACCCCCGCGAAGGGGAATTCTTAACATAAAAAATCCTGCCCTCCCGGTCAAGCAGAACGTTTTGCATTTAGGAATGTCGTCGCTGTCGAGAAATCAAGCGGACTCGTTACCGTCGCCGTGCACAAGTGGATTCGGCTCGTAAAACGTAATTCTTAAATCGTAAATTCGTGCCGGATGTTTCGCGTCATTTTTCATTTGGACATGGACGCCTTTTACGCTTCAGTTGAGCAGCGGGACAATCCGGCATTGCGCGGCAAGCCGGTCATTGTAGGGGCGCCGCCCACGCAACGGGGGGTGGTTTGCGCCGCGAGCTACGAGGCGCGCAAATTCGGAGTGCGATCGGCCATGCCCAGCGCCACGGCTGGCCGATTGTGTCCCAATGGCATTTTCGTCCGGCCCCGCATGGACCATTACCGCGAAGAATCGCGCCAGATCATGCGCATCATCGAGCGTCCCGGCGCGACGGTTGAGCAGATGTCCATTGATGAAGCGTACATGGACGTATCGGCGCTCTGCCAGGATGGCGGCGCGGATGCTTCGCTGCTGGCGGCAGTGCCACTGGCCCGGGAATTGAAACAACGGATCAAGGCCGAACGTCAATTGACCGCGACAATAGGCATCGCCGCCAACAAACTGCTGGCCAAGATCGCCAGCGACCATAAAAAGCCCGACGGACTGACTTTGGTTTCCGAACTGGAAAAGGCGCAGTTCCTCCGCCCCCTTCCGGTGCGCGCACTGTTTGGAGTAGGCAAAGTCACCGAAGAGCTCCTGCGCCGCGCCGGCATCCAAACCGTCGGCGATTTGCAGGACTATCCGGGCGATCTGCGGGCGCTGGTCGGCTCGTTCGCCGGACAGTTAAAACGATTCGCGCTTGGCGAGGATGATCGACCACTGGAACTGGGCGACGAAATCAAAAGCATCAGCGGTGAGGAAACGTTTCTTAAGGACACGGACGACCGCAAAATACTTCGCGCGTGCCTGAGAGAACAGGCGGCCGATATTTCAAATCGCCTGAAGCGGCGGCGCCTGGGCGCGCACACGGTCCAGGTAAAAGTGCGCTATAGCGATTTTACGACGCTGACCCGGCAAATCACGGTGGAAGAGCCGTTGACGGACCCGCGCGACATATATCGCCTGGGATGCTTTCTGCTTGGGCGGGAAAAACTGGTTTCACGCCCCTTGCGGCTTTTGGGTTTGGGTGTCAGCACGCTAAGAGAGCCGACGGCACAGCAATTGGAACTGAAAATGGGAGACGTTGAGACGTTGAGGCGTTAAGGAATCTCGCTTTGGCAGAAGCCTTGACCCTCCTTCGCTAATGCTACGGAGGGCAGGAGCGCGCCTTCATGCCGGCGCGTGGGCAGATTGCTTCCGGGGGTCGGTAGCGGAGATGACGGCGCTGACGGATTTTTGGTTGAATCCTTTGAAACCACCGTGTCGCTGGAGATTTTCCAAATGGCTGCCGATGGCGCCTTCACGGATGAATTTGTCGCGCTGTTCCGGCGTGATGAGGCCAGATGAAGCAAGGCGTTCAACGCGTTTGGGACAGACCTGCCATCGTTCGCCTTCGGTGAAGGCCTGGCGCAAAAATTCAAAATCCGAGAATGGCTTCATTAGATTCAACCCGTTGGATTGCAATTGATCGCGCAGGGATACGAAATCGAAGCGCGCTTCCAGATGGTGCATTCCCGCCTGGAGGAAACTTTCGCCATGCAAACCCGTCCACAGCCCGACGGTGCCCAACTTCGGCGCGGGCGGCAGTTTGTTCACGGAAAAATCAATGTGCGTTTCCTCGGGCATGAGGTCCACGTCTGAGAAAACGACGACTCCGGTAATCGGCTGTTCGGCGATTTGCGCGCCCCATCCGGCTTCCGCGCCCGCGTAAAAGCGCTCGCGTTTTTGAAATCCCAGGGTTGTCAAAAACCGGATGAGATCGGCAAAGTGCGCGCGGGAACTGCGAAACGTGTGATGGTCATGATTGCCCCATCCCAGCCCGAGGGTATCCTGCCGGAATTTTTGGAACCGGGCGGCGCGGTTACGGCGTTCCCAATAGGCGCGTTCCGCCTCAAAGAACAAATGGCAGGCGACATCACGACCCACCAGTTTAATTGCCTGGCGCAAGCGCCTGTATGCCGCGACAAATCCGTCGGCGTCGGCTTCATTGTACCGGGGCCGCGTGCTGAAAAGTTCGGAGGTCTTCAGAATCGCAGCCAGCTCGCCTGTTTTTAATTTTGCCGGCACAAAACCACGGTAGGCGCGGCGTTCCACGGCCTCAAGTTGCGCGCCATTTTCGGTCGAAACGACGACGCGGCGATAACGCGAACGCGGTTCTCCGTCCGGTTCAGCGGCCAGATGATTCGCCGAAATAAAATCGGCCACAAATTCGGGTTTGATGGCTACGACGCTCGGATTTGCCCTGGCCTTCCGCAGCAATACTCGCGGCAGCGTGGCATGCGGATGTTCCAGCACGACTTCATTGCGCGCGGTCTCGACTTTTTCATCGTGCGCAAAGCCGGCTTTGACGAGAGCCGTTTCATCGTCGGGCGACAGGACGAGATGGTCCACCCATTCGAAAAAGTCCGTGCCGGTCTCATCGCGCATCCGGGCGGCGAGGCGGCGGGCGAAGGAATTGATGGCCAGGAATTCATCCAATCGTCCGCGAAGGAACTTCTCGCCCTCGTAGGCGAGCGGCCAGTCGAAATTTTTGGGCAAGGAAACAGTCGTTTTGCTCATAACTTTAATCAATTCAAATATCTCGCAATGACGCAAAAGGGCAAAGAAAAATCATAAGGAGCGATTTCCTTTCCTGTCATTTTACGTCGAGCTGTTGCCTGTTTGCATGATGCTCAACCAAATTGGATTCCCTGGGCGAGCGGCAGATCGGCGCCGAAATTTACCGTGGCCGTCTGGCGCCGCATGTAGATTTTCCAGGAATCGCTGCCGCTTTCACGGCCGCCCCCGGTTTCTTTTTCGCCACCGAACGCGCCGCCGATTTCAGCGCCGCTGGTGCCGATGTTGACATTGGCAATGCCGCAGTCACTGCCGCAAGCCGACAAAAATTGTTCCGCTTCGCGCATATCCTTGGTGAAAATGGCCGAACTTAACCCCTGCGGCACACCGTTTTGAATGGCGATGGCGTCGTCAAATTTCTTGTAGCGCATAATATAGAGGATGGGCGCAAAGGTTTCTTCGCTGACAATATTCATGTCAGCCCGCGCCGATACGAGGCAAGGGCGCACATAACATCCGCCCGGATATTCCGAACCGGACAAGGTTTCACCGCCGAACAAGATTTTACCACCCTGGGCGCGAACTTTTTCAAGCGCGTCCTGCATGTCGGCGACAGCCTGGGTATTAATGAGAGGACCCATGAGGGTCTTTTCCCGCGCGGGATTTCCCACCGCCACCTGGCCGTATGCGCGGACAAGACGCGCAACCACCTCGTCATAGATGGACTCATGGACAATCAGGCGGCGTGTGGTCGTGCATCGCTGGCCGGCCGTGCCCACGGCGCCGAAGAGGATTGCGCGCATCGCCAGGTCCAGGTCAGCCGAGGCCGCAACAATGATTGC
>DASYZW010000071.1:0-7716 GCA_035945915.1 Verrucomicrobiia bacterium
CATGCGCGACAAGGCGCTGGCTGAATCCAGACTAAGAAGCCTATGACCGCAAAAATCCTGGTTGTTGATGATGAGGAATCCGTTCGCACCGCGTTGGGCAAGGTTCTGCGAGCGGAAGGCTATGAAGTCGCCCTGGCTGAAAACGGCCAGGCGGGAATTGAAAAGATAATTCAGGAGCAAATTGATTTGGTGTTGTTGGACCTGGGACTTCCGGTAAAGGACGGCTGGACGTTGTTGAAGTGGCTTCAGACATTCAACCGGCTCTTGCCAACGATCGTCATCACCGGGCGATGGAATCAAACCGAAATGGCGGAAGCAGCGGGGGCGGATATGCTCATGGAAAAACCGCTTGATACGACAAAGTTGCTACAACATATTCGTCAACTCCTCGAAGAATCCGTTGAATGTCGCGCCCGGCGCGCAAATGACCGCAAACGTGATTTTCAAAACGTGAGCTGTGACCCGCATCAATTTCGCGCAGGCCTGGAGAGTCGGGTCACGACTCCCTTCAAATGGTTCGGCCTTAAACACAATTAAACAATGAAAAAGCAAATTTTGATCGTGGATGATGATTCGCAAATTTGTGAATCGCTTCGTAAAGTACTCGGGGCGGAAGGTTACGACGTTGTCTTGGCGGCAGACGCCCACGAATTTGTAAGCAAGTTTGTCGAACGGCGACCCGATTTGGTTTTGCTCGACCTCAATCTGCCGGGGAGCAGCGGTTGGGATGTCTTCGGATCACTCACGTCGTTCGACCCCTTTCTTCCCGTTATCATCATAACGGGAAGACAAAACCAACTGAGATTTGCAACCGAAGCAGGAGTGGGCGCGTTCATGGAGAAACCGCTGGACGTTCCGTTATTGCTTAAAACCATCGCCGGGCTAATTGCCGAAGAACCTGAAACTCACCTCAGACGACTGGCTGGTCGGGATAAAGTTTCGCAAATTCCAACGTTATGATTACGACCGCGCCAGGAAAGAACCGGAAAATCCTCGTGATTGACGACGATCCCATCACTCTCAAATTCCTGAAATCAATTCTTTCATCACAAGGATACCGTGTTTCAGTCGCTCAGGATGGACCCGAAGCGATCTTTTGCGCGCATCTGCAAAGGCCCGATTTAATTTTAACGGACATTTTCTTTCCGACAAACGCGCTGCAAAGCAGTTTGCTTTGGGACGGATTTTTGATCGTTTCGTGGCTAAACACCTTGGGCAAAGCCAATGAGATTCCAATCATTATCATTTCCGCCGAGACCGCGAACAATTACCAGAATCTGAGCGCGGCTTTAGGAGCCCGCGCCTTTTTACCCAAACCGCTCGATACAAAAAAAATGCTCGCCACCGTCCGCGCTGCTTTGACGGTTCGCCGTGACTGCCACCAGGTTAGCCGGTCGCTCAGAGCCGGTTAATTACGTCCTGCCACGTTCGCACGGCGATTTCTTTGTCCAGTGGCGTGTAAGCTTTCCCTTCGCCGCGTATGGGCTCTCGAGACAGTGATCGGTCCCCGAAACCTGAATTCCATCAATACCAGCGAAGAACGCGAGTTTCACGCTTTATCGCATTTCCGCCTAATAACTTACGCGATAGAACACCTGCCGGTTGGATTTGTTCGTCACCGACATCACCGAATTGGTCAAGCTGGAGGTAAACGTCATCGCAGTGGCCCATGTCGTCAGATTGCTGCTACTCTGAATCGCGTAGGAATAGCCGGGATACAGATTATTGAGGTTCAAATTGAAATTTGTGCCACTGCGGGCGAGGTTCACCTGGACACCTACGCAGGCAAACGCCGCCGCGCCGATGAGAGCATGCATTTTGGTGGTGGGATGGACAAGGTCCCAGAAAACATAGTTCGCGCCGGGCCCGTTAAAGCTCTTGTCGGCCAGGTTCGGGTCTTCCAATGCGCCGTTCGTCGTGACGGTAAAGCCATAGGCCGCCGGCGCGCTCAAGACATTGCTCAAGCTGGCATTGAAATCCGCCAAATAAACGCGCAGGCCGGCATCGTGTTGCACGGCATTGGTGATAGCGGATTGCAGGAGGAAGTTGAACAGTGCCACTTTTGAATCCACATAACCGGCGTACCCGGCCGGCGAGCCGTTGAAGGCGGGCGTTTGTCCTACATTTGGAAGAGTGCCCACAATAACTTCGCGCGCGCCATTGGTATACAGCGTGGTGACGGTTAGCGTTATATTGGACACCGCATCGGTTACTACCAGGTCCCAGGCGAGGTCATTCTCTCCCAGGCTCGCATTATCCAAAAAATCGTTCCCGCCCGATAGCACGCTGAACAAGGCCGTGTGCAGCGCCGGCGATGCCGGCACATTGGTAATCTGCGACAACAAATTAGAAGTTTCACTGCCCGAAAACGCGAAGTTGTTGGAAGCATTATAAGCCAGGCCCAGCTCCGCGGACAAATATTCGACCCACAGCGGACCGTTGCTGTATCGGCCATTGTAATATGAACCGGCAGGGGTCGCAGGGTTGCGGCCGGTATCCGACAGGCTGTCGCCAAAGGCGTAGTACGCCGAGAACGTAGAGGCACGGCCGGCCGGCAAATTGAATGCCAAAAAAATCGTTGAAAAAATCGCCAGAAACCGCGGGGCTGATGGATGACTCATGGGATGGCTTCGGTTTTTACGGGTTAAACTAAGTTCAGTATCGTCGCCCACTGTGCTCCGAAACTTAATGAACAACAACATTCCCATGACCACACCGCATGCCGCACCTCAATTACGCATCCACCGTCACAGGGCCGGCGGCCCGGGCCTGGCACATCAATATGATGTTTTTTGCCTTCTCATCTTCCGTAAGCGCATCCTGGGTTTCCATCGTGACCCGACCGCTGAGCAAACGCTTTTTGCACCGGCCGCAAATACCCGAACGGCATTCGTAATCAAGATTCACCCCGGCGTCCTCGGCAATCTCAAGCAGCACTTTGCCCGGGTCGAGCGGGAGCGATTTTCCGGAACGCGCCAGGGTTAAGACCGGTTCGCCGTCGTCGGTCGTAGTTTCAGAAACGGCCGGGGCAGGACTTGCACCAGCCTTTGCGATCGAACCCAATTCCGCCTTTTTCGCGGCGATAAATTCCTCGGATTTGATATTATCCGCGGGCACACCCAAATCGCGCAACAACTGGATTGTCGGGGTCATCATCGCCTGCGGGCCGCAAATATAGACGGGATGATCTTTGAGGTTGGGGACGCACATTCCCAGAAATGGGCCGGTCACCCGCCCTTTATGTCCCGTCCAATCCGCATCTTCCGCCCGGCTCAATGTCACGTGCAGGCGCACGTTTGCAAAGCGCGTCCGCAAATCGTCGAGCTCCTTTTGAAAGATGATGTCACTTCGAGATTTGGCGCTGTAGATGAAAAAGATATCGCCCTTCCATTTCCGATCAGTGAGGTCGCGGAGGATCGCCATTAACGGAGTGATGCCCACCCCGCCCGCAATCAGCACGATGCTGTTGGCCTGGGTCCCGTCAAAGACAAAGCGTCCAGCGGGAGCGGAAACATGGATGATATCGCCTTCATGGATCATTTCATGGAGATGCCGCGAAACGTATCCGTTTTCTTCACGTTTGACCGTAATTTCACAATAATCGGAGCGGGTGGGCGGCGACGAAATCGTATAGGTACGGTTTACCTTTTTACCCTCGATTTGCAGTGAAAGGACGAGATATTGTCCCGCCTGATGCTGGAACGGCAGCGGACCGCCATTCGGTAAAACGAACCGGAACGTGCGCACATCCGGCGTTTCCTCCGTGATCTGTGCCACGCGCAATTCACCGGACCACAACTTCGGTTTGGGCATGGCGGCATGATCGGGCGCGCGGCGCGGAGGCGAAGCACTAACGGCGTCAGCCTGCGTGTTATTCCTGGGTGCTGCCGCGCGATAAGCCAGGAGCACAGCCAGCACTCCGGCGAAGGCCATTGGCTTTCGGACGTCCGCTTTGACCTGCATGTAATAGTGAATCACCCCGCAAATGGCGACGACATAGGTCAGGCGATGCAAGGCGTGCCAGCGCTTTGCGCCCAGCCGTTTAATCATCGCATTCGTGCTCGTCAACGCCAGCGGCACCATGCCGAGCAGGCCGATGCTTCCGATGATCAGATATTTGCGTTTAACCATCTCCGCTAATGTGCCCTGGACGCTAAACGAACGGTCCAGCGAGAAGAAAATCAGGAAGTGCAGGCTCGCGTAAAAGAAAGCGTAAAGGCCCAGGGTGCGCCGCGAAAAAATCAGCCAGTTCCAGCCGGTGATCTTGCGCAACGGCGTGACCAGCAGCGTCAACATCAGGAATATGAGCGCCAGAATTCCCGTGGTCAGGATCGCAAAATTCACCGGGTTGGCTCCCAATTGATGGTGCATGGCGTCCCACCCGAGCAGGGCGGCCGGCACGCCGGCGTTTACCAGCACCAGGTATTTTGAAAAGCGGATGTCGGAAGAGTCCATGAGTATGTCTGTGGCTTTAGAAATTTTTCTGCAGGTCCAGGCCTGCGTAAAGATGTCCCACCTGGTCCTCATATCCATTGAACATGAGCGTGGGACGGCGGCCGGGTTCGCCGATGCGTTGCTCCGTCGCCTGGCTCCAGCGCGGATGGTCCTTGTGCGGATTTACATTGGCGTAGAAACCGTATTCGTCCGGCGCATAATCGTTCCATGAGGTCATTGGCTGTTCCGCGGTCAGCTTGATTTTGACAATGGATTTGATGCCTTTAAAACCGTATTTCCATGGCACAACCAGCCGAATTGGCGCGCCATCCTGAGGCGGCAAAGCTGTGCCGTAAAGACCGCTGGCAAGGATGGCCAGCGGATGCATCGCTTCGTCGAGGCGCAATCCCTCCACATAAGGCCATTTGAGCACGTCGGAATTCTGGCCGGGCATGCGCGATGAATCCAGGAGCGTCTCAAACGCCACGTACTTTGCGTCGCTCGTCGGCTCAACCGCTTCGAGCAATTTGGACAACGAGTACCCCGCCCACGGAATCACCATGGACCAGGCTTCGACGCAACGCATTCGATAGATCCGCTCTTCCGGCGGGGCAATTTTTAAGATGTCGTCCAGGCTGAAGACCTTTGGCTTGTTCACCAGGCCTTCAACGGAGACTTGCCATCCATCGGTTTTGAATTTGGCAGCCGCGTCGGCCACGGCCTGTTTATCCGTCGAAAACTCATAAAAATTATTGTAGTGCGTGATGTCCTGGAATGATGTCTGTGGCTCATCAACGGTAAAACCCGAGTTTGCGGGCGCGGACGTCGGCCTGGTGAGGCCCTGGATCGCCGCGGTTTTGACCGTGGTCGTGGAAACATGATTCAGTTGGCGGTAGACGACGCCGGTGGCCACGGCGCTGGCCGCGAGGATGCCCGCCCTGATAAAATGGCGGCGATTAAAGTAAACCGCAGGCGGGGTAATCTCGTCCCGCAGGATTTTATTGGGGTCTTTCATGAATGTTGAAGGATTTTTTGCAGGGCAGCC
The DNA here is from genome assembly GCA_035945915.1 of Verrucomicrobiia bacterium. GTDB lineage: Bacteria > Verrucomicrobiota > Verrucomicrobiia > Limisphaerales > UBA11358 > UBA11358. The sequence goes on from DASYZW010000071.1 coordinate 5,480, forward strand.
TGGTTATCGGCCGTCAACAGATACACGTTGCCGTTGCCGGACCACATGGCGGTCATGAGGCCGTCCGCGCTCGCGAATTGCGGCGCGCCGGTTTCATGGAAATTCGGCAACCCGGCGCGATTCATGACGAAGAGGTCCATGTGCAGTCCATTCACCATGAAACAAATCATCGTCGCCTGATGCCCGTTCCAATCCACCACCCGGCAGCCCTGGGGAGTTCCCGCCTGGAGCAAGGTCGGCAGATCAAAATGAGAGTCCATATTTTTGCTCTGGAGCCATTGCTGGATACTGGCGATATCATGAGACAGAAAAACGACGTGTTCCTGGGTTTGTAACGAACTGCGCGCCATTGTACCGCGAAACGAAGCCACCTGCCCTGTCCGTTGTGGTATCAGGAGAAGCAGCGATCCCAACGCCGCAAAAACGAGACCGATTGCGGCGAGTTTCATCGGTTGAAGCCACCAGGGCGTTGGGCTAACCGTCTTCCGGAGCGCGAGCAATTCGGATTTCAAACCGGCCGGAATCGGAATCGCAGTCTCCAGGCGTTTTTGGATCCGGCTATTCAGAACGGTTTCTTCGCCAAGCCATTTTTGCAATTCCGGGTCGAGCCGGACCTGTTCCAGCGCCTCCGCAAAGAACGGATCCGCCGCGTCCTGCCCGTTTGGGCGGTAGGCCTGGAGGATCAATTTTGCTTCCTGGTTATTCATAGTACGGTCATTCTTTTTGCCGGGCAGGGTTGATGGAAATGATTTTACGCTCTGCGCCGATGGACCTGGCGGCGAGCGCTTTGCGCATCAGCTCTTTTCCCCGCGACAGGCGCGACATGAGCGTCCCGATGGGAATATCCAGCATCGCGGCAATTTCAATATACGAGTGGTTCTCAAAATAAAACAGTGCCAACGGCACGCGATAGCGCTCTTCGACTTCCAGCAGTGAATCGCTCACGGCCTGATTTTCCAGCTGATCGACCATCTCGGGCGTCACCGGCGGCAATTCGCCTTCCACGCTGGCAATCTCATAATGGGGCAGAGACGTTTCGCGGCGTTTCCAGCCGAGGTAGATCCGGTAGAGCGTGGTGAAGAGCCAGCCTTTGACCTTGGACTGGTCGCGCAACTGGCCGCCTTTGACCAGCAGGCGGGCGAACGTTTCCTGCGTCAATTCCGCGGCGTCGTCAGAGTTGCCCGCAAGGCTGCAGGCAAAACGGTACAACCCCTCGTACAGGGAGTTCACGGCCTGTTCATAGTCCATCTCGTTCATGTCATGGCCGGTTGCCTGAAAATTTCATTATAAGGGTGTGAGCAACGAGGGCGCGATTTTATTCCAATTATTTTTTCCGCGGCGAAAAATTATTTTGGAATAAATCTCCGGGATATTTCTCTCACCTTTGGTATCGCAAATAACCAACATCAAAAACTCAAATTCAAATGAAAAAAAATATCACATTGAAAGTCTCGTTCGTCTGCCTGGCCTTTAACCTCTCTCTCGCCGTGCTTGCCGATGATGCCCCGCAAATGGGCTCCATGGCGCAGGGCTCAATGATGGCGACGAACTCGATGCAAACAAATGAAACGAACGATATGAACGGCATGGCGACCAATTCGATGGACACGATGGGCGGAAACTCCATGAACGGAACGGCCAACAACTCGATGAACGGCAATTCGATGAACGGTAACAACGCTATGAACACGATGTCGCCGGGGGCGACTGGCGGAATGAATTCAGGCTCAATGATGGCGACAAATCAGCCCATGAATAATATGGGGACCGGCGGCATGAGCATGACCAACGCGCCGCAAATGAATTCAACCAATTCGATGAATATGGGCCAGTCCATGGATCATAGCGGGCACTAATCCATCGCCCCGGGGCCATCGGACGCGCATCCTCGCACTGGGTTGGGACCGCGCGGCGCGCTGTCGGAATCGCCCAAACCCCACTGATTAAGATTGACAAATCAAAGTTAGTAGTGCATCATCAGCGCGATTCCGCGCCGGAATACTCGATGCACTTGACCCGACCAGCGACATGGGGAAATGGGGGGATGCCGTATTTTCTGCTGCCCCTGCTTTTGCTTTTTTCAATGGCATCCCCTCGCCCGGCGCAGGCCGGGAATTTTTATGCCGGGACTTCGCCGGCCACAGTTCCCTGGCCGGGCGGTATCGTGCCTTACGAATTCACAAATACCCTGGCCCCGGCCCAGGAGCAGACTTACCTCGACGGATTGCGAGAATGGG
>DASYZW010000072.1:0-7476 GCA_035945915.1 Verrucomicrobiia bacterium
GCCGGTTTCGCAGGCGAAGATGGCCTTGTGCGGCTTCCAGCGCGTTCACATTGCGCGCGGCGACAGCGCAACGGTCACGCTCGATATCCCGGCCCAACAGTTTCGTTATTGGGACAGGGGGCAATACGTTGTGGATCCTGGAAAATACGAGCTGCTGATCGGGGCGGCTTCAGATGACATCCGCCTCAAAGTGCCAGTCACGGTGGCTTTGTAAACTACGCGCTATTCAGGCAGTGCGGCGATGCTGTCGCGCAATCTTCAATCACTTTTTGCTCTGTCCGGGCCGCTTTTTCAATTAAACAATGGGCGTGGTGATTTTCTTAAATGGCAAATTTGTGCCGGAAAAAAAGGCGGTGATTTCCGTCTTTGACCGTGGATTTCTCTATGGCGATGGTCTATTCGAAACCATCCGGGTTGTGCACGGCAGGCCGTTTCGTTGGGCGGAACACATGGAACGATTGAAAGCGGGCGCGAAATTTCTGAAAATTAAATTGCCATTTTCTCCGCGGCGCCTTGGCGGATTCGCCAGCGAACTCATTGCGCGCAACAAAATGCCCGATTCGTTATTGCGGATATCGGTTTCACGCGGCGTTGGAACATTAGGCTATTCACCGAAAGACACGGGCAAACCGACGCTCGTGATGTCTTTGCGCACATTGGCAAAGCGCGATTGGGAAACACCCCCAGGCTGGAGGCTGATCACGTCGTCGATTCGCGTGGCGACAAACGACCCGCTTGCCCGTTTTAAGACGTCCAACAAACTGGCCCAGGTACTTGCGCGGGCCCAAGCGGACGAGGCCGGGGCGGATGAAGCGTTGCTGGCAAATACCGACGGATTTGTGGCCGAGGCCACGAGCGGGAACGTGTTTTGGATGAAGCGTGACACGATATACACTCCACCCCTAATGGCTGGAATTCTGCCAGGAGTGACGAGGGAAGTTGTTTTCGAAATTGCCGCGGAACTCAATATTTCCATCCGTGAAAAAAATATTCGACTCAACGATCTGCGGCAGGCGGATGGAGTATTTTTATCACTGACTTCGCTGGGAATTGTAGAGGCGCAAGCACTGGACAACAGGGCGTTGAAAAAATCAACGATCACGCCCCGGGTGCAACTGGCCTACAGTCGCATTTTATCGTGATTACGATTTAAAAGCCAATGGTCAAGCGGTTTGGCCGCGCAACGCGTGGAGCAATGTCGCGGCGGTTGGGTGAGCAATTTTTCCATTGTCCTTTCAGGGCAAATCTTTAGTTTGGCGCAAGTTGGACGCCGGGTGTCTGCTTAATTTCCATTGTCGCTCGGCGACGAATATTTGAATCACACTCGTGGCCAGAAGAGCAAAGTCTAAAAAACCATCTGGGCGCCGGCAAAGCGGCGGCGGTCCTGGCCGCCTTGTGTTCATCGTTCTCGTTGGGTGCGGAGTTTATTTCCTCTGGCGCCATGAACACGGCCAAAGAGCCTTTGCGCGGCAGGCTTTGATGGAATCAAATGCGCCGGTTGCAGTTGCGCGTCCGCGTCCCGCGCCGAAACCGCTGGTTATCTCAGAACAGGAGGCAAGTGATTTTCCACGTCCCGTCCACGATATTTTCGAGGCGCAAATTGCTTTGGCCAGGCGGGCGATTTCGCCCGGCTCGATCGATGATTCAATGGGTTCGCAGACCCGGGCTGCTCTCTCCGTTTTCCAGGAGACCGAGAACCTCCCCGTGACCGGCGAATTGGACGACCAAACGCGATCGAACCTCACGCTGAGCGCTCCCATTTTGACGTCCTACACGGTCACGACAAACGACCTGGATAGCCTGCAACCGCTTGGGGATACCTGGCTCGCCAAATCCCAGCAGACGTCGCTGGCGTATGAAACCGAACTGCAATTAGTTTCAGAAAAATCGCATTCCAGCCCGACTCTGATCCAAAAGCTGAATCCGAAAGTGGACTGGTCCAATATTGCCGCAGGGACGGTGTTACAAATTCCGGATGTCAGTTATCCAGATCCGGACGGCAAGGCCGCGTTCGTCGTGATACATTTGTCAGACCGTTATCTTGAGGCGTTCGACGATGACACCAATTTAATCCTGCATTTCCCGTGCAGCATTGCCCAAAAAGTTGAAAAGCGGCCCGTCGGTGAACTGCACGTGACAGTGATTATTCAGAATCCAAATTATACGGTGGATCCGGAGTTATTCCCGGAATCGGACGAGTTGCAGAAGATTGGTCATAAAGTCATTCTACCGCCGGGGCCAAAAAACCCGGTTGGGGTGGCGTGGATGGGCCTGGATAAGCCCGGCTACGGAATGCACGGCACGCCTAATGCGCAGCAAGTGGGCCGGACAGAATCCCACGGTTGCTTTCGCCTGGCCAATTGGGATGCGGAATACTTGAGCCAGCTTGTTTGGGTAGGAATGCCGGTGGAAGTGGTCAATTGATGCGGGAAGAAAACTTCCTAATTGGGGTATTTACGCAGCGTTCATCTTGAGATAGCATGCCGTCGAATTCCGGCACAACCAATAATGAAAACTGTCACCCTTCGGTTTTTGTTGAACGAGCCGTTGAAGGTTAAACGCCTGAATCGCTCGGGCCAATCCATAACCGTTGTCGACAAAGGCAGCCAACTCTGCGTGATCCGTCCGGCTGCGGGGAAAGGATATACGGGCGTTAAGGCGCGCCGGCGCAGACCGTTAAACTGGCTTGATGGGAACGGCGCGTAAAGCGCGGAATCATGAGCAGTTTGATGGCCGGCGCATTTGTTACGCTGTCTTTGTCTATGGATACAGCGGGAGCACTGCCTGCACGCGATAGACTCGTGTGGATGCTTTTGAGTCGTTGAAACCGGCGCTGGTGGTGGAACCTCCCGATGGTGCGATTAATCCCAGGGTGCTGTATTTCCAGGTCGCGGTGGCCACATTTGTATTCTCCAAAATGTAATAAAGCCGGGTCGGGACACTTTCCCACGTAAGATTTGCATTCGTACCGCCCAAGCCGAAACTTTCCGCGGTAATCTTGAGGATACTGTTGACATTATTCGGATCTGTCCCGGCGACATAATCCTGTCCAATGGTCATTCCTTTGGCGGTGGGATCGGCGTTGGCATTGACATTGGTCGTGCCGAAATAGGTCAGGAGCCAGGGAATCGGCAGTCCATTTGGCGCAAGCGGTCCGGGAAAGAGCGTATCGGTTTGGACATAAGCGTAAACGTTGTCCAGGGAGATCCAGCCGCAGTTCGCGCTCCAGACATAGCCGCTCAATTGGCCGTTCAGCAGATTTACTTTCGGTTTGCCGTAAGTTTGTTCGAAGGTGATCCAACCGATATTTGCGCCCCAGGCATATCCGGTCAAATTGCCGAGGCCGTCGTTGTTTACGCCGAAATCCGCGGCTGAATTGTTTTGATATCGGATGCCGTTTGCGGGCGTGCCGCCGCCGAGATTGATCCAGCCCACGTTTCCCGAATAGAGATAGCCGGAGCATGTGTAATCGCCGATCACGGCGCCGTTATTGATATCGGCGGCCCAATCCATCCAGCCAATGTTCGCTCCGTAGGCGTAGCGGTTGACGGCGTCGATTGTAGTAGCAGCGCGCCCAATCGCCGGGGACTGGACAAGGCAGAACGAGGAGACTGCCGCGATAAGAATTGATTCGGTCACCTTCATAATAGATCAAAATGAAAAGTTGGCGTAAGGATCGGTCGTTCCCAGGCTGGTTCCCCCCGTCGACCCTGTCACGGCCCCGCTGGAAGTCGCGTTGATGATCGTGTCCACCATGTTGCCCGAAACCAAATTAAAGTTGTATGTGACGGAGCCGCGCGCCGTGTTGGCGATGACAAAGTTTTCGGCACTGTCGGCCTTGATTCCGTATTGATTGCTGTTGAGGATGTTGCCTTCGACGCGATTGCCGCTGTCAACGACATGGATACCGGCGCCGCCGTCCACGACGTATCGGCTGTTCGACGAGCAGGTGTTTCCTTTCACCAGACATGAATAAGCGGTTTGGATGCCGTCGATGGAATTTGCGCTGGCCGTGCAGCCGACGATGGTGCATTCGCTATTAGCGACAATGCCGTCGGTATTATAGTTGGCGGTGCATCCGGAAATCGTGCATCCAACTCCGCCGCTGATTCCGACATTGGCGTTACTGACAACAGTGCAGTCTTTGATCGTGGATCCGAGACCCGCAAAAATACCTTCAGAATTTTGGCCGGCAGTGCATCCGCTGATGGTGCACCCGGCTCCGGCCAAAATGGCCGGGAATCCGTATGTGCCCGGACCATTCCCGGAGGCCGTGCAATCGGAAATCGTGCAGCCCGTCCCGGCCTGGATGCCGTTGGCGGTACTGGCCACCACGCTGCAGCCCTGAAGCTTTGATCCGTCACCGGCGACTATGCCAGTAAAGTTGGACGCGCAAATTGAAGAGTCAATCACGCAGCCTTTTCCGACGACTATTCCGGTGTCGTAATGGTTAAAATCGTTAAGAACCGTGCAACCGGAAATAATCGAACCGTCCCCGGTCAAAATGCCGTCGCCAGCGCCGCTGAGGCCGGGTTCATCCACGGTGCAATTGCGGACGATACTGTTGCCGCCGATATCCAAAGCGTCGCCGAAAGTTTCAAAACATAACACTTTTTCGCAGGTCGAACTGGACGCCTTCGATCCCTGGATGCCGGTTCCCCAATACTGGATTGTCCCATTTTTGACGACCAGGTTTTGGACTGAATTGGAAACGGCAATGGCGCAACCACCGCCGGTCTGGCCATAGATGCCAAAACCGTTCAGGTCAATCGTGACTTCATTAGCGTAGACCGTGATGGCGCTCGTGGCCGTTCCCACATAAAGATTGCCCGTCAGGTAATACGCTCCCGGGCTAGAGATCGTATACGGAGCGGAACCGATAGGGGTGCGCGGTTGGACCTGGGACAGTGTAACCATTGTGGCGGAAGGCGGACCCGGGGGCGTCAGGCTGCCCTGAGCCGAACAGATTGAGGAATTGCCGATGAATGCCAAAATTGCCACGGCAGCCAGTAAGAGATACTTCGTTTTCATTGAAACAATAGCCCTCAAAAATAAGTTCAATTCATTACGTTGCATCGAAGCATAAGCACGGCATTAAGTTGTAGCGCCATGAACTAAAGCGAGTCTTTCTTAACATGCCGGGCCGTCATGGTCAAGCTAATTCAAGGTAAATTGCTCATTCGCGGGGTTCGCGGCAAGCCGCGTGCAAAATGAGCTATTGCCTGCCTTGCGCTGCTTCCGGCACGGCTGTCATTTTGGCACCGGTTCGGACCGGGAAAAATGTCGCGCGATCTCCTCGATCCATCCGGTGTCGGGTTGGGCATAGGGCCGGAATGTCTCGAGCGAACCTTCGCGTTCGTTGTAGAAGAGGGCCCGATGCAGACCCAGGGTCGAGGCGTTGGGGGCATCAATCAGGCTGGCCGAATCGCTGGCGCTCATCTGGAAGACAACGCGCATTTCGAATTCGCTCAATGCTTTTCGTCCCAGGAACCGGCTTACGTTATTGTAGGTATCGCAAGTAACGATGGCATGCATTCCGCGCGCGGGTCCTTCGGTAATGAGATTTACCAGGGCTGCCGCGGGCGTCGTCCCGGATTCGGAACCGGAGAAACTAAACTCATCTTCCTGCCGCAATTTCTTGAAATTTTGTATGCCCTGGATGAGAACAAAGATTTCCGGCGCGTCTGAATTAGCTCCTTCGGCGCGTTTCTTTAATTCATCCGACAGGCTCGACATGATTTCCGGAAGCTCGGCATTGCCCGCCAGGACAACCTGGTGCGGGAGAGCATCCACGGCGCGTTGCAGGTATTCGCGCTGGGAAGAGGAGGGTGGAGTGTTATCAAAGATGATAAAGCGCGCCGCCTCGCGGGGGTATTGGGCGGCGAGCGACATGAGAGCAACGGTGAGGATGCTCAGCGACCGTTCCTCGCTTTGCGCCACGACGAGGAGATTGCCGCCGCTTTGACGGAGGAAAACGGCTTCGGTCGGACCTTTAATGGAATTGGGCGCGCCCAGCCAAACGCGCGGAGGCTGAGGAGGCGCGGCGGGCGCGACTTCGAGCGCCGCGTGCAACGGCAGATTGTCCCGGACATCGGCGGGCGCATTTCCTTCGAACACGATCGGACCGGGATAATTATGTTCTGATTTGTCGGCAAAATCGCGAACGCGTTTTAAGGCGGTATCACGGACGGTATCGGGCAGCCAGACTGCCTGAAAGGGGCTGTTGCCTTCAATTGCCCCGGCGGCGTCATTGTAAATGCCTTCACCGGGACGCGACAGGAGCCGCGGCGCGGGGTTGTCCTGGTCCATAATCAAATACGCGTCGGCTTCGTTGCATTGGAGAGCGATCCGGATGACCATCTGGCCGATGGTCGCGCGGGCGAGCGTGTAGGCGCCGCCCAGAGTCTGGGACCCAAGCAGGACGTGAATGCCAAATGCGCGGCCCTGGCGGACGATGCGATCCAGCAAAACGGCGGCGCCCTGCGACACGCGATCTTCCTCCACAAAGAATTCCTGGAATTCGTCAATCATCAGCAGCGTGCGCGGCACGGGCTCGGCGCCGCCGTTGCGCTTATAGCCGGCAATGTCCTGGGCGCCGACTTTGCGGAACATATCGCCGCGCCGGCGGAGTTCGTCATCCACGCGCTGAAGAACACTCAGGCCGAATTCGCGATCGCTTTCGATCGCGACCACTTTGGCGTGCGGCAATTTTCGCGCGCCGTAACATTTGAATTCGACGCCTTTTTTAAAGTCGACCAGGTAGAATTCGACCTGTTCCGGGCTGCAACGCAGGGCGAGGTTGGTGATAATGATATGGAACAGCGTGGATTTTCCCGAACCGGTTTTGCCGGCGATGAGGGTATGCTGCCGCGTGCCTTTGCCGATGGCGAGGTGCTGCAGCTTCGTCGCGCCTGAACGGCCGATGGGCACGCGCAATTCTTCAGTGGTTTCCTCGGTCCACAACTGCGAAGCCGGCGGCGCGACCTGTTCAAATGGCACTTCGACGCGGGTGGAATCCTTGCTCGTCTGGCCAACCTGATGCAAGAAGTGAGTGGCAAATTCGTCGGCAGGCGGCGCATCCAAAAGCAGTTTAACTCCCTGCGGATGCCAATTGGAGAGGATGAATGAATTTTCGGCGCGTGAAAGGCACACGCTGTTTTTTCGAAGTTCGTCGGGAACAAAATCCTGCGGCGGGGCGATGCGGGAATCCCAATGAATCAAGGTGTAAACGCCGCAACGCGCGCCGCTGGCGGCGATATTGCGCAGTCGGCGGGCGGCGGTTTCGCTGAAATTCGCCGGAAATGAAGCGATCACCAGGAAATGATATTTTTCAGCCACGGCGCCGGCCTCGGCGTTGTATTCGGTGATGGTGGCGTATTCGTTGCGGAGATACATCTGGATGACCTTCTCCATGTGCTCGTTCAGCTCGGCGAGTTTCTCCTCGAACTGCTGCGACTGGGTCCAGATGCGGCTGTT
>DASYZW010000073.1:0-5131 GCA_035945915.1 Verrucomicrobiia bacterium
CCGGGTCGAGGTCACAGACCAGGGGATCGGCGGTCCAACCGATGGGGACCTTGCCGCGAGCCGGATTTTCCCACCACATTCTCATGACGTGCTCCATGTATTGCGCATTGTCGCCGTCGCTCAATATGAGGGAGACGTAGACTTTATTTGTGAGCGGCGGGGGCGGCGGGATGGGCGGGATATAGATGGATCGTTGGACGCCGCTGAAGACGGAGCCATTGCGGAAGAAGTCGCTGGCCAGGACGGGAATTCCATAATTGGATATCCAGGTGAGGCCATTGGCTTCGCTCGGCCACCAGCCCATATAAACGCCGTTCAAAGGAGAAATATTTGCGGCAAATTTGGCCAACAAAGTCGCATCCTGCGAAATCCCCGGGTCGAGCCAGACAGTGGCGGATCTGACGGCTACCAGGTAATCACGCAGGTTACCGTCTAAATTCGTCTCCATGCCGGCGATGACGCGGTGTGTGCATAGGGACCAATAGTTTGTATAGAGGTAGCCGTAGACCTGGTATTTGTTTGAAAAACGTCCGCGCAAGTCATCTTTAACGGCGAGATTGTACGGTGCATTGGTCAACGTGTTGAGCAGACTTGGATCGCAGATGAGTTCGTTGTTCACACCGGCCATGGTTGTGGCCAGGTTCAGTGTGTCCGGCTCAGTGGGATCGGTGACCACCAGGCCGGTAACATAACTTTGGTATTTCAGGATGCAATTGTAACCGTTGGTGACGTTGCAGGTTAAATTGTGGAGGTTGACCCAGGTAAATTCGCCTTCGCCGTCGCCGCTGCTGACGCAAACGATTTGGGGCTGGGTCCGATTGACGATTCCTTCAAGCGAAGCGAAGAGATCGATCTCGGGCCCGGAACTGGAAGTAACATCAATGCAATCGAGGACTGAGGCCGGTTTAGAAAACGTGGGCAGCATTTGATTTGTTGGCCAGGTCAGTCCCTGACTGTGAGCAGCGGAGAGGCCGAGGGTGAACAGGAGGAATAACGCAATTACGACGGGCCAATTGGAGCGAAACGCGGGCCGGCGGTCCAGGTCGCCTGTAAGCAAATTTAGCATAAGATTAATTGGTATCAGACCCCAGTTCTTTGGCGGCCAAATTGGAGAAGCTCGAAACGGAAACGCCAGGGTCCTGGCAATAATCGCGGACGCCAATCATGCCGCCGGCGAAATGATCGTCACTGACTTCGATAGCCGGTTCATTCGAGTGGTTGACATAAACCTGCAGGAGTGTGCCCAGGGCGCGAACCCGCAGGTGGTAAAATTGATTCGGATTAAATGTCATCGGCACGTTCCTCAATTCATGCCAGCCGTTGTCGGCATAACCGACTTCCAGCCTGGACCCTTGCGAATTGATGCCCGCGTAATAACCGCGATAGGTGTCCGCGCCAATGTCTGGTTTGCTGACACGGAAAATTAATCCTGCGTCGCCGGAATTACCCACCTGGACGTCGCCTTCGTAAATAAAATTAGTAAAGGCCGTTGCCATGGCAATGGCTTTCGCGCCATTGGCGGAGCCGGGAACGGTGCTTAACGCGGCGTTACGCGCCAGCCAATTTCCTCCGAACGTGGTCCAGCGAGTGCACCAGGACGGGTCGAAGCTTTCATTGAACGAACCGACCGTCGGAGACGGCGTTCCCAGGAAGGGAAACCAGCTTATGCGCATGTGCTGGGAGCCGAACGGCGTCAACGTCACGGTTTCAAGAGGCGTGTCGGAAGCGACGGGGCTGACTGGCGGTTCGAACGCGTGTGTGCCGCGCCAGCCAATCGTCCAATCCGGAATCTGCCGCCCCTGGCCGATGAGAGCGACCGACGGTTGCGAAGGGTCAAAAGGATCCAGCGGCGCCGGTCCGAAATTCGTGTATGTCAATGATGCCGCAGGATTTTGCGGGTCCAATTGCAAAGCATAATTCCACGGGGTCGTTGAGTGAACCTCGAACTCGTCGAAACCGGCGCCGCGCGGATCCGGTGTTCGTACCGACCATTTTTCGCCGATGCGCAAAGAATAAACGATCGGGCCGCGGTTGATGGCTACCGCGCGACCCGGCCCGGCCAATGTCTGGATGCTCATAGGAAGGTTAATGACCACCGAATCGCCGTCCGACCAGGTTCTGGAGATGCGATAAAATGAGCCGGCCTCAACGTTGGACTGCGCCTGGCCATTGACGGTGACCGCGGCATTGCCGCACCAGCCCGGGACGCGAAGCACAAGCGGAAATTCAGCCGAACGACTCGTGGCAATTTTGAGACGAATCTGCTCTTCGAATGGATAGCTGGTATCTTCGGTGATTTGGCCCAGCGCGCCGTCGATTGGGGCATTTACCACGGTTGGGCCATAGGTGATGGCGGCCAAGCCTCCGTCCGCGGTGGCGGCCCAGGAATTTTCGATGAATTTGGGCCAGCCCATATGAAAATTATACCGACAGCACGGGTAACCCGAATAGGGCCCGGGCACGGTTCCATTTTCGTAGTCCTGGTTAAAGCCGTGCCCGCCGACAATGGCGACGACATTGTTGGCCAGCGTATAGTATTGGATGCCCTTGATGTGGTTGGCGAGGGCGGCGGGCAACGCATTGAAGGAAATGGTTTCCAGGCGGTCAGCGAGCAACGGGTCGCCGGTAATGCGCACGGTGGTCTCCAGACTCAACATCGCTTCGACGATGGCGCACAGTTCGACGCCCTCGACGCTCGCGTCGCCGGCGAGAAATTCCGTGCCGCTATTAATGCCAAAAGAGAGAGCGTTTTCGCGCATGAGGTTGTCCAGACCGAAGGAAATGGCAGTGGACAATCCGGGCTGCTGCGCAAGCTGGTCGTAAACCGCGGGCATTTTCAGGGCCTCTTCAACGTTCACATTGTGCTTCGGTTGAAAATCTTTCCCAAAAAGATCGAAATTGTTATTGGTAAAAATGCCGGGCCAGTCATAGGCCTGTTGGCGCAGCAAACGAACGAGCGACAGCAGATTGGTATCGCCGGTCCGATTATAAAGCCAAAGCGCGACGTCCATTTCATCGCCGGCGCGGGCGCGGGCCCAGTCATTGAGAGGCTGTGACGGCAGATTGGCCTGCATGTAGTGAAAGTAGTTGTCCAAAAAGGGCGGCACACGCGGGTCTGCCGTGGCTTCGTAATAATCCTTCAGCACGTACGTAACCAAAATCCTCGGCCACCAATCTGAGTTCGAAGCCGGGCCGATGTAACCGTCCGGTCGCTGATGGGTAAGGATCGAATCGATCCATTTCTGCGCTTTTTCCTTCAGCGTTGGATCATCCAGCGTGTAGGCCAGGGCAATCAGGCCTCTGAGATAATAAGGGCCGCGTTCCCAATTTTCGCCGGCGCCGCCGAGCCACGCGCTGTTGGTGCCGAGGTCATTGGCATAAAGTATTTCGGCATTGCCGGTGAGCCCATCGCGTTGCAACTGGCATTGCTTGAGCAACCAGCCAAGCGGTCGTACGCTGCCCAGAGGCAGCGCAACGAACGGTGTGGACATTAACGGCGGGAGATTGGAAACGACTCCGGTGGGCGGCAGATTGGTTGGTGATGGGAAATCAGTCGCGGTGGCTGTCGATCCCAAAGTCATGCCCGCCACAATCACCGGGACAATGAATTGGACGAAAGGATTCAAGCGATTCGCGCTGTGACAAATAAATTGCGACACCGACAGATATCGCAATTTATTTAACACAGAATTAGTTCTTTTCGACGTCCACGAGGCCAAAATCAATGTATTGTCCGCCAACGGTTTGATGGCAATGCACCGCAATGACGTTTCTTCCGGGCCTGAGGGCGGCCTTGCCCTGCGGAGTCAACGGGAATGAATCGTAGTTGCAAATGTATCCGCTGGTCTTGAGAGCGAGGACGCCGTTGATGTAAACTTCGGCGCCTTCATCATGATGAAGCCAGCCTTCGAGCTCGTCATAGTTTGACGGGGTGATGTCGACTTCACGCCGCAGCCAGATGTCGTCTGTTTGCCAAACGGTCCCGATGATTGCGCCAGGCGTGCCCGGTGTCCCGAAACCACTTTTGCCTTTGGCCCAGGAGGAGTCGTCGTACTGGTCGCTCGTCCAGTCGCCCACCGGCTTGACCAAGGTATAATTCCACAGGGCCGGGTCCTTATCGGCGGCGGGTAGGATGACCGTCATTTTCTCCGGGGCCGGGATGGGCGCCCAATGGGAGGCTTTGGTTTTGTCGCGGCTGGCGTATTTGTGCCAGACCGGTTTGTCGTACAGCATTTCCAGGAAGACACCGCCTACGACTGGCCGGGCGTCAAATCCGACCTTGCGGGCCGTTTTGGTCTGGTACCAATCCGTCATCGGCGTGCGATCCGGGGTGGCGTTTAGAAACGCGACGATATGACCGACAAGGTCTTCAAAATCATCGCGGTTTTGCGTGAGTGTCGCCGTCCAGGTCGTCCAGTCCAATTTTGTGTATTCTTTGCGGACATCCAGCGGCAGGCCGTATTGATTTTCATGTTTTTTGTAAAACGCCATTTCCTTTTGCGCGACGCTGTCGGGAAATAGTTTCAATCCCAGGATTTTGTCCCAGACCAAATTATATTTTTGGCTCCAAGTGTCAGGGCGGTCAAAGGCGAGGCGGAAATGGTCGCCGTCGTCCGCTTCTTTGATCCAACGCTGCGCGCATTCGCGCGCGAAGCCGGAGTATTCGGCGGCTTCGGCGTTTTGCCCGCGCAGATCGCACAGTTTTGCGAACGCGCCCAGGGCGCAGATCGTCTTGGCGGAGAGGTTGACGTTATGGGCGAGGTGGCCGGCGAAATCGTCGGTGCACAACTGATTTTCCGGATCAAAACCTTTGGCTTTGAGATATTGAGCCCAGTGCTGAAGTTGCGGCCAATACAAACCGGCAAAATCCGCATTGCCTTCCATCTCAGCCACGGCGCAAAACAGTAATAAAAGATTTCCACTTTCTTCTACCGGCATTTGGTTGTCCAGGCCCGTTTCACCGCCGCCATAGACCTGGCCATTGGCCTGCGGATAGGTGCCAAGATCATGCGGGGCAAACGGGAATTTCCAGCGGCTGCTGGCGGCATAATTCATAAAGGGCACGATAAATGACTTGGCCAATGGAGGGCCGAACAGCAGAAATTGAGGCGACATGGGGTAGAAAACATCG
>DASYZW010000074.1:0-9135 GCA_035945915.1 Verrucomicrobiia bacterium
TGCCGTCGCCCAACGTGATGGTTGAACTTGGCGCCACCGATGTTGCTGATCTGCTGGCCGCCTTGTCGTTTCATGTGGGTGAGGTCCAGCGAAATCCGTATCATCTGCGCATGCCGGCGTGGCTCCAGGACAATGTCCGGCGCGGCGCGGAACTTGTCGGCGGCCAGGGCGGTATTGCGCCGGATTTTGTCTTCGCCACGCTTTATCGCGTCCACAAGTGGCAGGATGGCTGCATGAAACAAACGTTTCCGGGCGGGAAAATCATCGGTATCCATGACATGCTGACCCCGCTATTGGTGTAATCATTGAGGGAATAATTCAGTTCGTCCGAATAACGCATGTATTTTGAAACGAAGGTTGCCTGGATCGTTGCGGGACTGATCTTGATTCGTCTTGCGGTGGAACTATGGCTCTCGGCCCTAAATCGACGGCACGTGCTGGCCCACTCCGGGGCCATTCCACCGGCATTTCAAGGATTCATTGATAAGGCGGTCTACGACAAATCGATTGCCTACACTTTGGCGAGGCAGCGATTTGGCAATATTGAGAACCTCTACTCAACCATTCTGCTGGTCATTTTGATTTTTAGCGGAGTTTTGCCCTGGGCCTTCAAATCTTTTATGCATGGCGCAGTCAATTCAGCGTGGAAGATGGCGGCTTTTATATTTGCGATCGGGCTTTGTCTCTCGGTCATGGCGTTGCCGCTGGACTGGATTTCGCAATTCCGGCTTGAACACAAATTTGGTTTTAACACGTCGACGCAACGCACCTGGTGGCTGGACCGGTTCAAGGGCCTGATCCTTTCGGCAGCGCTGGCCTACCCATTGCTTGTGCTTTTGCTGAAAGTACCGGCGTGGGCGGGATCAGGGTGGTGGTTGTGGGATTGGGGCGCGGTGATTTCAGTTCAACTGCTCCTGAGCGTTTTAGCGCCAATCCTGATTCTGCCTCTGTTCAATAAATTGACGCCGCTTCCCGACGGCAGCCTGCGAAGCGGCTTGCTCAATTTAGCCGAACGGACCCGGTTTCACGCAAAAAGCATCCAACTAATGGACGGCAGCAAGCGCTCGCGCCATTCCAATGCTTTCTTCACGGGCTTCGGCCGGTTTCGCAAAATCGTGCTTTTTGATACGCTCATAGAACAATTGTCCGAGCAGGAAGTGGAAGCCGTCGTTGCCCACGAAATCGGGCATTATCGCAAAGGGCACATTCCCCGGATGCTGGTTATGTCCTCGGCTGGTTTGCTCGTGGGTTTCTATCTCCTGGCCTGGTTGGCGCGGCAGAACGGGTTTTACACGGCCTTTGGATTCGCGCCGGGTAACATCGCAATCGCGTTCCTTTTATTTGGCCTGCTCGCCGGCACGGTTGGATTTTGGATCGGGCCGATAACGCATTGGTGGTCGCGCCGGTACGAGTATCAGGCCGACGCCTTTGCCGTCCAGGCGATGGGACGGGCGCAACCTTTGATTACCGCCTTGCGGAAATTGAACGAGAAGAACCTGAGCAACCTTGTCCCCCACCCTTTTTATAGCGGATTCTATTATTCGCATCCGACCCTCGTAGAACGCGAACGGGCCCTCGCCCGGGTTCCCGGTAACGTCGCATGAGCTCGCGCTAATTCAGCCGGCGAAACAACGGCTCCCTGCCCTCGTCTTCCATTTCAATGCCGGTTTGGCTATTATTTCCCGATGAAATATTTCACCGCCCTCATGTTTGTATTCGGCACGTGGTATTCAATTCTCGCCCAGTCATTGCCCTCGGATCTTTCCCGCGTCGACTCGGGGAGCACTAAAGCCATTAACGCTCTTTGGCGGGAAAACCCGCTTGCCGTGCAATTTAGATCCACCACGAATGTCGTCGTAGCGGACATCAAAGGACCCGCGGAAATCACGATGATTCATTTCGCCTATCCTGAGCATCACGACCCCGCTGCCGGCTCCATCAATCGGGACGTCCGCCTGCGTATCTTTTGGGACGGCGAAGCCACGCCAGGCGTGGATTGCCCCCTCGCGGATTTCTTCTGCGACCCCAATGGCGAACGCGACTGTGTTCACCAATCCATCAACACCGCGTTTGTGAACGTGCGCCAGGGATTTAACGCCTATTTCCCGATGCCCTTCCGCAAATCCGCGCGAGTCGAACTGCTTTACGATGGACCGCTCCCGGCCGGCCAGGAATTGGAAAATTTGATGCCCTGCTATTCTTACGTGTGCTACCACACTTTAAAACGCGTGCCCCGCGATACCGGTTATTTTTGCGCCAGTTGGCGGCAGGAAGAATTGCTCCTCGGCCAAAAAGAATACGTCGCGCTCCAAACTACAGGCCGCGGAAAATTCGTGGGATGGAACATTACCGTGCGCAACCCCTACCTGGAGCATTTTGCCGTGGACGAAAACGAAAAATTTTTCATCGATGGCGAGACGAATGCCTCGGTGGAATTTCAGGGCCTCGAAGATTCATTTGGGTTTAGCTGGGGTTTTCCGCCCACGGAAAACATGTTTCCCCTGACCGGATATTTTCCTTTTCACGGTAATGGCGCGGCGGCGTATCGCTTTTTCACGCAGGACGCCATCAATTTTCACAAAGCCTTGAAAGTCACCATTGGATTCGGCAATACGGAGGTCGGCTGGAAATGGAATTTTTCGCATCCCATCAACACCCTGCAGTTTTCATCCACGGTTTATTGGTACCAGGTCGGACCGCGTCCGCCCTTGCCGGCCATGTTGCCCGCCGTTGAACGCGCGCCCACACCCCGGCGACAGTTCTGGCCTGCCGGACTGCCGTACGCGTCCCCGGCGGATTTTGAGGCCGCAGGCGGAAGGCTTCTCGTCGGATGCGGATTATCCAGCGCCGAAACCCTGTGCCATTCGCCAGGCTATTCCATCTCCATCGATCCAAAAGTCCAGCAATGGGTTATCTGGCCGGATCCCGTTTTCTATTGCCGC
This sequence comes from Verrucomicrobiia bacterium, assembly GCA_035945915.1. GTDB lineage: Bacteria > Verrucomicrobiota > Verrucomicrobiia > Limisphaerales > UBA11358 > UBA11358. Next base: position 2,943 of record DASYZW010000074.1, read on the forward strand.
ATGAACCCAAACCAATTCGAGGCGGATTTAAATCTGCCGAAGGGCGTCAGCGGCACCCTTCGCCTATACATCATCGACCCAGATAGTTACGAGGGCGGTCGAAAAGAAACTATCGTCGTGGGCGGCGAAACCGTCGGCACTTTCGAGAATTTTCAGGGCGGCCGATGGGTTGACGTGCCGATCAGTTCGGATAAGACGGCCGATGGCAAATTGCCGGTCAAAGTCGTCAATGCCCGCGAGGGCTCGAACGCCGTCCTTTCGATCATCATGTGGATTGAGAAATGAGTCCTGGGCGCCGCCTTTTATCCCTTGAAACTTTTGGCGGGAGCAGAGAAACTTTGGATACAGGATTGGAGCGAGGCTCGCAGAATCTCCGTTACGCCATAGGAAGTGTTCGGGACGGGCATTGAGCAAGCCTCCATTCGCAATGTAATATTGAGGCGCGGCATGCGACGTTCACAGGAAAATATGCAAAGTTCGCTTTCGACGAAATTCGGCGGCGGTGTATCTATCGCTCCAGGTATCAGCCGTTGCTTCTTCGCAGCGGCTGCTGTCGCTGTTGCCCTCCTCACAGCGGGCTGCCAAACGTATCGGCAGGAAAATAAGGTGATCGTTTATTACCGTGCGGGAGACCTTGACGGGGCGGAGAGAGAAGCCTCAAAACGGGCCGAGAAAAGCGCCAATGGCAAAGACGCAATCATCTGGCGTCTTGAAGAAGGCGCCGTGTTGCGGACTTTGGGTAAATTCCAGGAAAGCAACATAGCCTTCGACCAGGCGCAGGACAGAATGGACGAATATGCCCGAAAAGCCAAAGTGAGCATAAGCCAGGAAACCGGCGCGCTGCTCTCCAACCAGGCCAACCTTCCGTACGAGGGCCGTTCATACGATGGCATCATGTTGAATACGTATGAGGCCTTGAATTATCTTGAGCTGGGCGAGCCGGAAAAAGCCCGCCCGGAGTTGATCCGGGCCTATCAGCGCCAACAGGATGCCGTCCAGGACAACCAGCGCCGTATCGAAAGGGCTCAGCAGGAAGCCGCCGCCAGCAAAGACAAGGCCTACATCGATCGAACCGAGCAGGATTCCGGGTTTCAGGCGCAAATCCAGAAATCCCTCCCCCCCATTTCCAATGCAAGCGCCTACGCGGATTACGTCAATCCCTTCACAGTTTATTTGGACGGTTTGTTCTTTCTGGCCGACGCAACCGGCTCTTCGGATTTGGAGCGCGCCCACAAATCGTTCGAGCGGGTAATGGATTTTGAGGGTTCTGATGAATACCTTAAGAGTTCCATCTCCCTGGTCGATGACCGCATGAACGGTAAACCGTTGGCCCCCACTACTTTTGTCATCTTTGAAACGGGATGCGCCCCGATTCGCGAGCAAATCCGGATTGATATGCCCGTCTTCGCCGACAATATCTATTACGTCGGCGCCGCCTTTCCTGTGTTGCGGATTCGAGATAATTTCCAGCCTTTCCTTACGGTGGTTGCCAATGGCGCGACTTACCCAACCCGCACCATTGCCAGCATGGACAGTATAATCGCCCTCGACTTTAAAAATGAACTGCCCGTAATGATTACAAAAACTGTGGCCTCCACCATAACCAAGGCAGTTGCCTCGATTGCTGTCGACCAGGCCGCCAATAGTCAAAATGACCTGGCAGGCTTCCTGACGTCGGTCGCCACCACCGCCTACCAAATATCGGTCAATATCGCCGATACCCGGACCTGGACGACTTTGCCGAAGGAATTTCAAATCTGTTGCTTCCCAACCCCGCCGGATCATAAAGTCGAAATATGCACACCAACCGGTGCACGTACCGTAATTTCGCTTTCCCAGCCAACCGCGACGTCGAATCCGGCGCAGTCGGCAGCTCAATCGGGGTCGTTTAATGCTGACAATAGCTTGAACGTTGTCTATGTTAAATCCATCCGGACAGGAACGCCGTTGCGCATAACCGAGTTTGTACTCAAATGAAAATCAATCTTGCGATATTTTTGCTCGCCGCTGTTGCGCTCGCTGGTTGCGAAAGTTCCTCTCCGGTTAACACCGTCCAAAACGCGCAGGCCACCGGTCAGCACACCTTAATCCAGGACCGGCGCGTTCTCGCGGATAGATCATTTAGCCGCAGAGTGCCAGTTGTCGCGGTGAATACCTTCATGACGCCGGGCGACTTGCTCAAGGTCCAGGTTGAACTGTTCAACCGGACCGGTTCGATTCAACGCTTTAACTATTCTTTTGAATGGTTCGACCTCAACGGCATCCAAATCGACAATTCCCTTGAAGTCGCCCTGATACCCGATCAGATAAATGCCCGTGAAAGCAAATTTATTTCCGCAGTAGCGCCGTCTCCTGTCTGCAGAGATTTCCGTTTAAAATTGTTTCAAGCTCAAGCCCCGGATCAAGATCAATAGTCGTCTAAACGCTGTCCTATGAAAATCAAAGCCTTAATTCCAATCGCAACCCTCGCCCTTGCCTTCGCCGTTACCGGCTGCAGCAGCCCTGGTGCTCATTACATTCAAACCGGCGGCCAGGAGAGCGTCGTTAATGTCGGCCAAATCAATATTCAGGACTTCATGTCAGCCGCTGATGCCGCCACCGGCGATCTCCTTGCTTCCGGCGTGCTCGATCGCGTGCAACCGCCGCCCGCCGTGTTGGCCATCAGCCGATTTGTCAATGATACAAGCCAGCAACTGGACACGGACCTTCTGGTCAAAAGAATCCGCGTGGCCCTGCTGCACAGCGGGAAAGCGGTAACGACAACGACATACGGCGTGGGCGGCCCCGAAGACCCGCTCGCTGCGCAAATGCAGGGTCCGGCAAGCCGGGCGCCGGACTTTACTCTCTCAGGCAAAATAATCGAGACCTTTGCCAGGGCCGGAGACATCCGCCAGGCCACCTACAGCTTTCAACTCTCTCTGACAGATAATCGGGGCCTGGCTGTTTGGGAAAGTGATAAAGACATCACCAAACAAGGCGCTCGCCCATCCGTCGGATTTTGAAGTCGCCTGCGGCCGGGCAGAATGGGAAATCGAGTCCGCTCTCAAACAAGGCGGCGCGTTCTGTATTCACCCTGTCCTTTTACGCTTCAGAATGATCGTCATCTCGCATCTTCATCTTTGTCCATCCGGCGGCGCGCCCGCAACGGGCCGAATGGCCGATAGGGCGAGCCGATAGGTTCCCGGACGCCCCCTTCGTTCGGGCCGACATACTCGACGCGGATGAGTGTCACATCGTCGCGCTTGTGGTCGATGAAATATCTTTCCGCATCGTCCGCCGACTCAGCCGGAATCTCATCGTAATACATTTTGCCGTCGTGCTTCCAGTGCATCCCGTAAATGTAACTTTCCCAAATAACCGCCAGATTATGCTGGTTAGAATGCGCAAACACAAATTGCGTTTTGAAACCACAGATGGGCACAGTTACCGAAGACAACCTCACGCAACGCACCCATCGAAGGTCGTGCAGTTTGTTGCAGCAATTGTGCATCGGGCAACTATGCATGCAGATTTGGGTTTCGCCCGAGACCAAGGTTCTCTGACGATAGGCACCTATGATGCGCGACGAAACGCGACATAAACAAATCGGAGAAACAAAATAGAACTTGCAAAAACAATCCAATATCAGGAGACTCTCCAAAGATGCTGCCCCCGGCCTCCAAGAAATCAAATGGGAACGGGAAATGAGTTCTGTTGAAAAATCGAAAATCACAGCCGATGGCCTTTCTCCCGGTTTGCAAGCCGGTCCGTGGAGGGACATCGCGGAGAAGTTTAGCGGAAGTTGGCGCTATCGAGTTGCTCTGCCGGTTCAAGGATTGCTGTTCGACTTATTTCGTCACGGGCAAATTAAAATGGATGGCTGTATTTTTCAAATCCCTAAAAGCATCACCGGCCGGAGGCTTCGCGGCTCCTGCTTTGATGGTTCCTATGAACTTCCCGAACGCACACTGATTCGGGAATTTGTCCAGCCGGAAGACAGTGTTATTGAGCTCGGCGCTTGTTTGGGAATTGTCTCTTGCGTGACAAATGCCCGATTGCGCGACAAATCCAGGCACCTGGTCGTTGAAGCCAACCCTCGATGTATTCCGGCAATCCACAAAAATCGCGAATTGAATGGCTGCACTTTCAAAGTCGAAAATTGTGCGGCCAGCAGCCAACGCGAGGTCTCCCTCTTTTTGGATCCGGCGAATCTCCTCAGCACAACTTTAAAAACGTCTTCAAAATTCCCTGTCACCGTTCCCGGCTGCACTTTGTCGGAGTTATGCCGCCGGCATGGCCCGTTTTCAGTTTTAATCATGGACATCGAGGGAAGTGAATTGGAAGTATTGGAATCCTCCGCGGAAACATTGCAGAGTTTTCGACTGATCATCGTTGAGCTGCATGATGCGATCATCGGCGCCAACAAAATAAATCGTTGTCGTGAAATCCTGCGCCAGGCCGGTCTTAGTCGGGTAGGAAAATCCATCGACACCGAGGCCTGGTTGCGAATGGAACAGTAAACCGTTCACATTCCGAAAAACGTGGCAGCACTGCCGTTTCCCAAAAACACCCTGGCGAGTCGGCTTAAATTTGAACCAGGTCGAGCGGCAGCATTTTGAACGGATTTGAGCCCTTGACACTCTATCTGATTAAAACGACAATCTTTTGCTCATCTTGAGTCGCGAACACCGTCAATCGAATACTGTCAAACGGGCGCAGTCTTTGCGCAAACATCTCTTTATTTTTCCATTGCTGCTGGCAGTCATCCTGGCAGCTCTGTTCGCGAAGAGTTTCCTCCCGGATTATGTTCACTTCTCAAACGACGGCCCCTTGGGCCAGGTCAACGCCGCGGACGGAAGAATGCCATCGGTTTTAACCGGAATATGGGATGATTTGAACGATATCGGCAGCAGTGGAGGTGCGGCAGCCCCGGACCTGTCCGCGATATTGAGCTGGATTTTGGGCTCAATCGACTATTCCAAATTCTTTCAGCCGTTGTGTTTGTTTATTTTGGGATTGGGGGCGTGGGTGTTTTTTCGACAATTAAAGCTATCACCTCTCGCGGCAACTTTGGGCGCGTTGGCTGCCGCCTTAAATTCGTCTTATTTCGGGAATGCGTGCTGGGGGACCGCGTCGGTACAAATTGCGATGGGAATGGTTTTTTTGGCATTGGGGCTGATTATGGCAAATTCGGACGAAACCGGACCGTTGGTTCGCTGGTCGCGTTTCGCGCTGGCGGGTTTGGCGGTGGGCATCTGCGTCATGGAGGGCGCTGACAATGGCGCGATTTTCAGTTTGTTCGTCGCCGCGTTTGTACTCTTTAAATCGTTAATTGAGGACACCGCTCCGGCGTTGACCAAAGTCGGGCGGGGGGTTGGACGGGTTGCGGTCATCGCTCTTTTCGCGGCGTTTATCGCCGCCCAGACCATTACCTCCTTGGTTGGAACCTACATTGTCGGGACCGCGGGAATGCAACAGAACAAAGGCACTGAGGACAGTCAGGAGCATTGGGATTGGGCGACCCAATGGAGTCTGCCCAAAAAGGAAACCATTGGGATCTTTGTGCCAGGTGTTTTTGGCTATCGCATGGACACACCCAAAGACATGATGGATTTTCTACAAGCTCATTATGTTGGTGGCGAGTATTGGGGTGGGATGGGACGAACACCGGAAATCGACCGCTTTTTTGACAGCGGCAAATCCGGAGCGCCTCCATCGGGCCCGGGTGATTGGATGCGTTTTGGCTATGCTGGCTATTACTGCGGCATTCTCGTGGCACTCGTCGCACTGTTCGCCATTATGCAATCATTTCGGCGGGAACATTCGCTCTTTGCACTGATGCAACGCCGTTTGATCTGGTTTTGGATCGTTTCGTTAATTATCGCGTTGTTGATTTCGTGGGGAAGATTCGGGCCGTTCGACGGATGGCCCTACAGATGGTTATATGCACTGCCGGGCGCATCAACGATTCGGAATCCGGCAAAATTCATGGCCATTTTCTATTTGGCTGTGGTCATCATTTTTGCCTATGGGATAGATGGGTTAAGCCGGCGATATTTGCAGGCATCAGCAGGAAAATTGATTTCGCCATTCACCCAAGTCAAGAATTGGTGGGCAAGTACCCGAGGATTTGATCGAAACTGGGTTTTATTTTCTCTTGCAGCAATTGGGCTCAGTATTTTGGCGTGGCTGATTTACAGTGGGGAAAAACCAG
>DASYZW010000075.1:0-9716 GCA_035945915.1 Verrucomicrobiia bacterium
GAAGCCGTGGGATAAGTATTTTTATCGAGCAATAACCGATTTTCGGGCAGGACGATCATTACCCGCGCCGCTTCAACTTCGTCGAGTTGGCTGATCGTCCGCGCCAATTCGCCTTCAACCGCCCGGACATAATTGGCGTGCTGCACAAAATCGGAAATCCCGAAATTCGGCTTGTCGAAGATTTCAAATCCTACGCCATCGCCGCTAGGGATGCCTTTCCCCGCCAATTCCATTCGCAACGTGTAAATTTTGTCCGCAGGCACGTAAATAGAACCGTTGCCGGTTTTATAGGAAACCTTTGCGTCATCAAGCGCGGAAATAACCTTCGACGCCTCGCTATCGGATAATCCGCCATAAAGCAGTCCGTAATCAGCCCGGGATGACCACAGCGACAAAGCAGACAATCCCGCCACAAGCACAAACGTCGCCGCCAGCACCGTCATTTTCTGGCTGGCCCCGAGCTGGCCCCAGATGGCGCGCAATTGGGCAATTAGTTTTGAAAGATTCTGATTCATTGATTTCTCACAGCACTAGATCTGCATCCTCATAATTTCCTGGTACGCGTCCATTAACCGGTTCCTGACCTCGACCATCAGTTGAAACGATACATTTGCTTCCTCCATGGCAATCACCGCCTGATGAAGGGGAATGTTTTGCCCGCTTTGGAGGGCACCGACGGCCTGTGCGGAAACATTCTGCTGTGTATTCACATCAGACACCATTTGCCCGAGCATTGACGCAAACGAATTACTGGACGGCGCAGTGGCGGTCGTGGAAAGGGGTTGCCCTAATTCCTCCGGCATCTCAATCCGGGCCGAAGGCAGCGGCGCGGCTTCCGGAGTCACCATGTTTATTGGCGTTCCGCCGGAGGCTGGATTCATGGCTGGAATGGGCGGCGTCATTCGTACCGGCGATTAAAATTAATGTTTTCCAATTGAAAGGGCCTCCATGGCCATTGTCCGCGCATTTTTGACCACGGCCAAATTGGCTTCATACGTTCGCGACGCCGATATCATGTCCGCCATTTCTTCGTTAATGTTAATGTTCGGCATCGATACCATGCCGCTGGGGTCGGCGTCAGGGTTACCCGGGTCATAAATCTTGATGGGAGGAGAATCATCCTTTTCAATCCGGGCGACCTGCAATGCCGGCATTTGCAACCCTCCGTCTGCGGTCATGGCCTGTTGAAGGGCAGATTCGAACACAACCACCTGGCGTTGATACGGTTTGCCATCCAGCCCATGAGTAGTATTGGCATTGGCGATGTTTTCAGAGATTACATCCAGCCGTGTCTGTTCAGCGGACAAGGCTGCTGCCGTATTTTGAACGCCGATAAGGGTTTGAATCATAATGTTCAGTCTTTACCCGTTATCGCCATCTGCATCCGCTGGAGCATGCCGCTGACAAGCTGCGTTTCGAACGAATTCGCCACAGCATTCTGGCTCATTTCCATTAATTCGTTCTGCAAATGAACGGTATTTCCGTCAAGACTGCCAGCCGTCGCTGTCGAATCCACAGCCAGCGATGGATTGAGCGATTTCAGTTCCTCCGAGTTGCCCGATGCGCACGCCCGTTCCAGCTCCGATTCGAATGACGTGGCGAGATCGACGCGCTTGTATCCCGGTGTTTCCAAATTCGCGATGTTATTCGCGATGGCTTCCTGACGCAGTACGACGGCGTCCAAAGTTTTCTTGGCAGCCAGATAATTCGGTTGGTTAAATAAAGCTTCGATCATGAGACCGTCGTTTTATCGCTGTTAAGCAACGTTGGTGCCAGAAGAGAAAACCCAACAAAATCGGGGCGTTTGCAAAGGACGCGGCAAGAAAGGGGAAAATATTGCCGACCACCGGAACTTAAAAATCCCGACTACCGATTTAAAAACTCCAAACAGTTAAAACGCTTCCAATGGTTTGTCGATGTCCGTTTGCCGGGTACCCGTGCCGTTATATTCATGAAGCTTGTTGCGAAGTGTCCGGATGCTAACGTCCAGAAGATTGGCCGCATGCGTACGATTCCCTTTGCAAAATTCGAGCGTCGAAAGGATGTGATTTTTCTCGATCTCAGCCAGGGTCGGCGTCTTTCTACCGCTCTGGCCGATAACATCCGGCAAACAACAATTGACCATTGGGGGCGTTCCCGAACGTTCCGGGACCGTAAGACCCAGATGTTCCGGCCCGAGCATCCCGTTATCACCGCAAAGAATGATGGCGCGCTCAATCACATTCTGCAGTTCGCGAACATTCCCCGGCCATGAGTGAGCCATCAACGCCCGTTTGGCGTCGTCCGTGAACCCTTTGGCGTTGATGCCGTGCTGGCGACAGAATCCGCGCATAAATTCCCGCTTTAACACGACGATGTCTTCAGGCCGGTCCCGCAGGGGCGGAACCGGTATCGGAACGACATTCAATCGGAAGAAGAGGTCCTGCCTGAATTCCTTTTTCTCCACACTTTGCTGAAGATTCCGGTTGGTCGTCGCAATGACGCGAACATCCACTTTGATCGTGCGGTTGCCGCCAACACGCTCAAATTCCCGCTCCTGTAACACGCGAAGCAGTTTCGCCTGCGTTCCCGGGGAAATTTCACTGATTTCGTCCAAAAGAATCGTGCCTCCGTGCGCCAATTCAAACCGGCCTTCACGCTTGTTCACCGCGCCGGTAAACGCTCCCTTTTCGTGGCCGAAAAATTCGCTTTCAATTAAATTTTCCGGGATCGCGGCGCAATTTACCTTGATAAATGGCGCGTTGGCCCGCGAACTCTGCTGATAAATTTCACGCGCGATGACTTCTTTGCCAGTGCCGCTCTCGCCCTGGATCAGCACCGTCGCCTGGGTCCGTGCGACTTTGCGCACAAGGCTGCGAATATTCTCAATGTCCGGGCTGCAGCCCAACAACTGCGGCACGTGCTCGTTCTGGCTCAAAAAGCGGTTAACCCGGACCAATTGTGAAAAATCCTCAATTCGCCGCAATGCGATTTCAATTTGTTCGTTCGAGAAGGGCTTGATCAAATAGTCAAACGCTCCGTTTCGAATGCAATCCACCGCGGATTCGATCGAACCAATGCTGGTGGTCACAATCACGAGCGGCCTTTGAGCCCGCGTTTGAATTTCAAGCAATAAATCCGCCCCCCGGCCATTGCGCAGGCTCAAGTCCATAAAAAACACGTCGAAGTTGTCGCGGCTTAAATATTCCAGCGCGACCGGGACGGACGCGGTGGATGCCACGTCAAATCGGCAGCGGCGCAGGTAATTTTCAAGGCTGCTGCGCACAACTGCATCCCCTTCCAATAGAATTATCTTCTCGATTGCCATAATTTCGACTGTTAAATGGATAAAAACAAACGCCTGCCTGCCACGCAAGAACTAGAACGAAAATTTTGCCCACAGTACGCACATTATTCACCGACCTGCTTCCCCGGCATGAGTTGTTCACCAAAACCTGTCTTGTTCACACCTTGCTCACATGCCGCCCGACGGTTATTGGTCAATAACGGTGAATAAAACCGGTCATTTCCCGCTCAACGAATTTTTGCGATACACATTCGCAATGTAGTTTGGCTGCTTCGCTGCTACCGCCGGGATGTGCTGAGCGGGAACCAAACCCCGCTTTAACATCGCCTGTTGATTTTCGCGATCCAATACCAGGACTCGCATCAGCAGGTTTTGTATCTTCTGAAATAGCTGTTTCAATTCCTCAAACCGCTCGCGTTGAGCTTGCGGAATTTGGCACCACGCTGCGCGGTGCGATCGAAAATTACGCACCAGCGACTCAATGTCCGGCAGCAATTCGGAACGTCGACGGTCGAACGCTCGTTGTTCATAGCCCCCGGGCCCTGCCAACGCCTGGTGTTCGCTTCGGGCCAGGGAGAAAATCTCCTCACAAATCCCTGTGAACACGCGTAAATCCGCGGATAGCCCGGCGGCAACTTGAATAGTTAGAGTTTCGTTCATTGTGCCAAATTGTTCGTTGAGTTTGTTTCTGTTCTCAAATACGGGTCCGCCGGCGCAAGGGCAAGATCAGCGGCCTGGGCGCTCTGCTGCCATTTAAGAAAGTCGATCCGCCACTTGGCCATGTCGAAAATCGCCTGCATCCCGGGCGTTGAATTGGTTCCGACTTCGGCCTCGCGTGATACAATTCGTTTGTAGGCATCGGTGGCGCGCCGGGGCTGCGCCAGCTTTTCGTACGTTAATCCCATTTGGTAATAAACGGGCACCTGCCACGTCGCTGATGAGTCCAACTGCGCCAGGTTTACATAGATTTCCAGCGCATGGATGTAATCCCCTTGATGATAAAGCTGATTGCCAATTTCATTGCCGACTCTTTGTTGCCAATAAGTCCAGACGACCGGGTCGTTGCCAGCCCTGGTCTTTTGCTGTTGCAGGCACATGAGGACTTGTTCCAGTGCCTCATCATCCCGGCCCAGGGCTTTCAGCGCCTGCGCCATGTAATAACGAACTTCCGGGGCCTCATCAGCCTCCGGATACCGGGAAAGAAAATCCTGGCCCTGGCTTGCGGCCTCGGCATTGTGGCCAATAATAGTCAATGAACGAACCAAACGAAATTGCATTTGGGGACGGTCCAGACCCGCATCAGGATTTTGAAGCAAACGTGAATAAAAATCCGCCGCATCGACAAAATGTCCCATCAAATAATGGGTATCGGCAATTTCTACCTGGGTTCTCAACACCAGTTTCTGGTAATAGTCAAATTGGTCGTTCTTCAAAGACAGCGCAGCAGCCATGACGGTGTAAAACTTCGTCAATGCCAGGTCCGTCAAACCCATCTGGCGGAAAATTTCTCCCTGTTGCAGATACACTTCCGGAGCACGAGAGTCGTCCGGCCATCGATTAACAAACTGAGCTAAAATCGTTTGCGCCCGGGGCAGGTCATTCTCGTCCTCGACCACGGAAGCCAATTGGAGCAAGGCCGTCCTTTGAATCGGTTCGGGAACATCCGATGCGAGCAAGTCAATTAGAATCGATTCCGCACTTTGCGGTTGCTGGCTCTTTTTATAATACCCGGCCATGGCCAACGCCGAAGTGAAACGATTCGTGCCGGCTTGGTTAGCATCGCCCAATGGATCGGCCCCCGGTGCATTGGAAAGCTCAAATTCGCCCTGAAATGAGTTGGTTTCCGGCAGCGCGGGCGGCGGCGTCAAACTCGACCAATCGCTGCCCGGCCCTGAAGTTTGTCCGAGGGCTTGAAAAGTAACACACGCCAAAAGCGGTAAAATAAAGCGCACGACATTCGCAAATCCCGCGCGCTTTCCGCCGTGTGGGCGAAAAAATTCGCGAAATTGGATCATCGGCTCTGATAAATTGCCCGGTTCTGGCCAGGCATCGGCGGCACGAATCCAAGCTCTGCAGGCACAAAAATCGTGTCTCCAGGTTGATACGTGTCCCCACCGGTGTCCCCACCGCCTTCATTTCTAATCGGTTTAAGGTATTCAGTCATCATCTGCGGCATGATGCTGAGCAAATTGCTTGCCGGACCGCCCAGGCCCTCTGCCCTTTTTGCCGCGTCGGTCAAAGATCCCGGCGGTGGATCGGACCTCGAAACGTTACTTGAGGCGCTGCTTGAGGTAACAGACGCCGTGACCGACGGCGCGTTGGTTGGGAGGATCGTCACTGTCGCCTGCGTCCCCGCCGGTTTCGGCCGCATTAATTCCCCAATAAATACCGGGTCATTCACAGCGGCCGGCTCGAACCGCAGCGGCGGCGGGCCAACCAGCGCCAGATACATTTCTTCACCCTGCATTTTTTGCAGGGCGAAAAATGCCATAACGACGCCTGGCAATATTTTCCCGAATCGCCGCGAATTAAAAATTCCGGTCATCAAATAAAAAATGTTTTTCGTGTCGTGGTCTCCGGTTTTACCGGAAAATCCCATCTACTTATCGGCAAAAATTGCCGGGGGCTTGAGGGAATTCAGGCGGATCTTCCATCCGATGTCGCAGCAGCCGCTTTACCGTTTCCGCCGCTAATGGTTCACATGCATCTGGTTGATTTTCGAAAACGCTTCTTTTTGCACTTCTACATCTTCCAAATCCGAAGGTTTCAAAACGCAGCAGGTTTTGAGCTCAGCGAGCTCTAATTTTTCTTTCCCGAGCGCGTCATAGGCCATAGCCAGTCCTGAATGATAGAGAATCCGGTTTGGCGCCAGCCCGCACGCTTTTTGAAAATAAGCAACAGCATCCTGATAGCTTGCCTTGGGCAGTTCGCCGTACACGACCTTCACATAAGCACGCGAGAAAAGCCCAAGACTGGCAATGCCGTAGTTCCATCGGCCCAGGAGGTAATAGGCAACATCCTGTTTCGGGTCCAGCGCAATCGCCCGTTGCGCCTCCTGTTTGAACATCCGGGAATACGCCAACTCCGTTTTGATGTCAGCAAAAGCGCAGCTTTTTGCATAACAAACCGCCACAGACGCATGTGCCGTGGCATTTCGAGGGTCAAGCGTGGCCGCCTGTTGGGCGCATTCCAGCGCCCGGGTTGTCAACTCTTGCTGAAAGGCCGTCGAACCTGTCAAACACGTGAGATCGCAATAGCAACGAGCCAGCAAACATAAATGGTCGGCGTTATTCGTCTGCCCTGTTCGAACGGCATTATAGATAGCCACCGCGCGGGTAACATCCCCCCTCTTCGCCGCGATTTCGCCTTCCTTAAGTGAATTTGTGAATAAATCCTCCCCGGCCAGCGCGTTGCCGGCGACGGCATTCACCAAAAACACAAAAAGCGCCAGGTATTTCACAGAGTGATTATCCTTCAATTTCGACGATTAAAAACAAATTTATTTTCGTGGCCACATTTTGCATGAGGGAAACAGGCATTTATTGCCCGTCGAAAATCAGGAGCCGAGGATTGTGCCGGTTGGCTGTTTTTTGTTTTTTCATTCTGCAGTTTCATCTAAATTCCTCGTCTCTATGGCAAAAGCCAATCCGAAACATCCCATTTTTATAGGTGTTGACCTGGGCGGCACAAATGTCCGCGCCGGGCTTGTCCAGAACGGCAAAATCGTTTCCCTGAAAAAACGGCCCATTTCATCTTCTGCCGGGCAAAAAATCATCCTGGAGGAAATTTTTGAGACTATCGAAGCCGTGAATCAACCCAATGTTAGCGGCATTGGAATTTGCACACCCAGTCTCGTCAAAGACGGCATCGTATATTCCGTCGCAAATATTCCGTCCTGGCGCAAAGTACCGCTTCAAAAGCTTTTGCAACAGCGCTTTAACGTTCCCGCATTTGCAAACAACGACGCCAAGTGTTTCGCCCTGGGTGAATATCACTACGGTATTGGCCGCGGCCGTCAAAACCTCGTCGGATTGATCATTGGCACCGGCCTGGGTTCGGGAGTCATCATCGACGGCAAACTTTACCAGGGTGCTAACGGCGCCGCGGGAGAAATCGGCCATGCGCCCTATAAAGGAGAAGATTATGAGCATTATTGCAGCGGCCGATTCTTCAAGCGCGAATTTGGGTTGGACGCGGCGGAAATCCAAAAGCGCGCGGACGAAGGAGATTTCAAGGCGGCGGAAATGCTTGCCGCATTCGGGGATCCCTTTGGCGACGTTATCATGGCGGTGCTTTACGCCTATGACCCGGAAATCATCGTGCTCGGAGGCGGGGTCAGTATGGCGTTCCCCTACTTCGAAAAACCCATGAGGGAAAAGCTCCGGGCCTTCAAATTTCAAAACGCCTTGAAACGCCTTAAAATCGTTCAAACCCAAAAGCCGCACATCGCCGTGCTGGCGGCCGCAGCGCTTTGTCTCGACAAACAGTAATTTTACGGCACATTGAATTTGCCAGGGCCTGCGGATTGCGGACTTACGAATCCCGCCAGGGCCGGAAGGCAGCAACGGTAGTTTGCTTTGCATCTGCCGCAGTCACCCTGGCATTCCAATTTACTAATTGAATGTCTTATCAGGTCATCGCTAGAAAGTATCGCCCGCAGCGCTTCGCCGACGTGGTCGGCCAGGAGCACGTGACGCAAACGTTGTCCAACGCCATCGAGCAAGGCCGGATCGCCCATGCCTATTTATTTTGCGGTCCGCGCGGGACGGGTAAGACGACCATCGCCCGCATTTTTGCCAAATGTTTGCGCTGTAAAAATGCGCCCACCACCAATCCCTGCAATGAATGCCCGGATTGCCAGGCCATTACCTCGGGAAATAGCATCGAAATGCTCGAATTCGACGCCGCCTCCAACACGCAAGTCGAGAAAATCCGTGAGATGATCATTGACCATGTCAAATACATGCCGGCCTCGGGCAAGTATAAGCTCTATCTCGTCGATGAAGTTCATATGCTCTCCGCGTCTTCATTTAACGCCCTGCTCAAGACGTTGGAGGAGCCCCCGCCGTATGTGATCTTCCTGTTCGCGACGACGGACCCGGAAAAATTGCCGCCTACCATTCTTTCCCGCTGCCAGCGATTTGACCTGCGCCGGATACCCGCTACGCTGATAACCAAACACCTGGCCGGAATTGCGAAAATCGAAAAGGTCAAAATTGACCATGCGGCGTTGAATGCCATCGCCCGCGGTGCCGATGGGGGTATGCGCGACGCCGAATCCACGTTGGACCAGCTCATTAGCTTTTGCGGTGATAAAATCGAAGAGGCTGATGTCCTGTCCATGTTCGGTCTCGCCGCCGAAAGCCAGATTGTTAACCTAAGCAAGGCAGTTTTGGACGGCAACATCCAGGCCGCCCTTGCCGAGCTTGGCCAACTCGCCCGGGGCGGAAAAGACCTCGGTCGTCTGCTTTCCGATTTGTTGAATCACTTTCGCAATTTGCTCATTTATCAAATCTCAAGCGGCGACCTGAACCTGGTTGAAGTTTCTGAAGATGAGGCGGCGTCGCTCAAAGAACAGACTCAGTTGGCGAGTTCCGACGTTCTCATGCGTATCCTGGATACGTTTGCAGAAGCTGAATTAAACGTTCGGGACGCCGCGTCCAAACGAATCTTTTTGGAAGTTGCTTTGCTCAAAGCTATCGAAGCGCGGAATGCCGTGCCCATAGATTCCGTGCTCAAACAGCTCAACCAATTGCGCGGCCAGGGTGGCGGCCAGGCGCCATCGGCGCCCGCGACTTCTCCCGCGCCAGCCACCGCTCCGGCTCAACCAATTGCTCGTGCGGCCGCACCGCCAAAAGAATCACTTGAGCAGCGACGCGAAGCCGCGCCGGTTGCCTCCGTCCCGGCCGAATTGAACACGCTCTGGGCAAATCTGCTGGAAACAGTCGGGCGAGCCAGCCCGTTCGTGAAGAGTTACCTGCTGGAAGCGCACCCGGTTTCATTCGAGAAAAATCTTCTGATCATCGGGTTTGACCCGGAATTCGGAGACCACCTCGGCCTGGTGGACAACTCCCGCAACCATGCTGTATTGCAGACCAAACTAACTGAACTCGGTCATCCCAATTGCCAGGTTAAGTTTATCGAGCATGACGGACCGCCCGCGAGCCTGCCCGTTTCCAAACCTGCCGCTCCAGGTGAAGCTCCTGCCGAAGGTGTTGCGCAACCAGCGTCAACTCCAACGCGGGACGCAAAAGAGAAAAGCGCCGTCCCTTTCAACAAAAATGATTTCAAAAACGATCCGCTCATTCAAAAAGCCCTCGAAATTTTCAAGGGCCAAATCGTTGAAGTAGGGGTATAATTCCAAGTAATTAAAAACTAACCATCCCAGAATATGTCGAGTATCGGAAAAATGATGAAGCAGGCGCAGCGA
>DASYZW010000076.1:0-2276 GCA_035945915.1 Verrucomicrobiia bacterium
ACACCGAATGAATTCGGGTACCCCAAAATTGTTTCCGTTCCGGTTTGCTTTCGATTTGTTCCAGGAAGCGCAGGATCATGCGCGTCGAACCGAATAATTTGAGCTTCTCGCCGTCCGCCGGATACGAGAGAAGTTGATTCCATGATTCAACCTTATGGACGTGCGATGGCACGCCAAAGAATTCAAGCAGCCGGCAGATTTTTGCCGCTGAACCTTCTTTACTGCCTAGAACAATCGCCGGGTTCATAATCCCTTAATTCGCGCTGGGTTCAGTTTGGGCAGCCAGCCGGGACTGATCCGCGCGGGAGGCTATAAAATTGACAAAGTCCGCGGCGGTCATAGTTTCCGGGACAGCCCTGTCCCCTGAGTTCAGCTCTTCTGTTATATTCAGAATTAGGCCCGCCCTTTCCGCGAGTTCTTCTTCGAGCGCGATGACAAAATTGACGAATCCCATCGAATCCAGTTGCGCTCCGGCGCCGACCAGGACAGTTTCCTCCGCGCAGGGCAGGGCGTTTTCATCCAATAGCAACTCGTTCACACGCTCCATCGCGCTATAGACGGATTCCTTTATTTGTTGTTTATTAATCATGAATCGGGCTGTGTTTGCCATTGAGAGTCGATGAATTTTGTACTGGCCGGCCCCGTGTCAGGCTTTTTAAATGGCTGCGTATGGGAACCAGGCCGCGAATGAAATCGCCCATGTTATCCGTCGTCGCGAGCGGTACCGTGGCTTTGGCTATTGCTTTAGCCGGCGGGCAGGCAACAAACATTTGCGGAGGTACGTCGTTGTTTAAAATGACCCCCGCGCCGATGACGGCGCCGTTGCCGATGGTGAGGCAGCGGCCCGCCGGGGCGGCCACGACGACGTTTGGCCCAATCCAGGCATTTTCACCGATGACAACTCGTCCGACGCCGCGCGTATGCGCGAGAATGATCGTCCGCAGTCCAATCTGCGCGCCATCACGGATTTCTACTGCCTCTGGATATTCGTTCTCCATGTAAACGTCTTCCGCGATAAAAACTCGTTTTCCGATTTTTACTCCACGCATCCGGTGCAACATTGGACGCATCGTCGTAGACCCGGGCAGTGCTCGCGCCAGCGAGTGAAGCAACCGGTTAAACATTCGCCGCAATACAGGCTTCCTCATACGGCTGATCAATTTGAACGTGACCCGGAAATGGAATTTCGTGCGGCAAGGACAGCTTGAAACTATTTCCGCTTTCCACTAACAAAGGATGCGCCAGCAGCCAATCTTTCATCGGACGGTTTTTCTCCGTCGGGAGATATTCCAATTCAAGCGCCTCATATCCCAGGTCCTTCGCCTTTTGTGCGACCGTGGAAATGATCGTTTCCTCGACCCCGCGGCCGATCACGCGGCAGCTCAGGACAAAGTCCATCACGCGGGCGCTATCATTATCGACCATCAGGCTGCTCACTCCGCACAGGCCATAGTCACCAAATTTGTCGGACACACGGAAGGTCCAAACGTACCGGCCCTCGGTTTGGGCCCAGGCCCGCAATTCATGAGCCGTAAGCCGGCGCGTACGCAGGTTCATTTGGTTGGTTTTATTTAGGAGTTGTGTCGCGCGCTCGACATTGGCTGTGCTTAAAGGCTCAGCGATGACCCGAAGTTGAAGGGCTGCGAGCCAATCGGCAGTGGAACGAAATTGGGCGCGCACGGCCGTTCGCTGCTGGTCTGCGACGTACATTTTGGCGCGCACCCGGTCCTCAGCGCTGAAAGCGAGACTGTCAAAACATCGCAGACGACAAAGGAATTCGGGATACTGCATCGGGTCCTGCGGCATTTCGGGGACATATATTTGGGGCAAAGCTTCTCGCACGCGTTCGCGTTCAAAGACGCTGTCGTCCAGAAAAACCGCCGAATCAAGTCCCAGATTCAGTTGCGACACGAGTGCAACGATGTTTTCCGCCTTGTCTTTCCAGTTGATTTTCCATGCGACAAAATCTTCGAGCCGAAGGACCATGTCGGGGTGGTGACGGATCGCATCGAGCGCCACCTTTTCATCATTTTTGCTGGCGATTGCTAAAAGGATCCCGCGATTGGCGAGGCGTTTTAATTGTTTCTGAAAGTCAGCGAACGCCTCGCCGAGGGGATCGTGACCGCCAATCCTTAATTGCTCGCTGCCATCGTCGCCAACCACGCCGCCCCAAAGGACATTGTCCAAATCCAAAATGATGACCTTTTTGGAGCGCCCGTGGATCCCGTCGAGCACAGCCACGACATCGGACACGGCTTCCTGGAAAACCGAGTTTT
>DASYZW010000077.1:0-7259 GCA_035945915.1 Verrucomicrobiia bacterium
CGTGCCCTTGTTACCGGACGCGGTGGCGGAGGCACGTGTGGCATCTTTGCGTTCTTGCTCCATTTTGCGTCGACCGTGTCAGCCATTGTCTGCTTTTCTCACTTTTTCAAACGAGCCCTTTCTTCTGATGGATACAGCTCCGCCCAGGCAATTTCCTTAAGTTGCCCGTCGTGAAGGATCTCTGATCCTTCGGGCATTGGTGTGACCAAACGTGCAACATGGACAGATAGTGGCCATTGAGACACCGGAAAAAGAGTGTCTTCCTTAAATCTCGTGGCAATGATAACCTCATCGATTTCAGATGTTGCCAACCCAGAATTTTGGGCATGTATTGGCGGATCTATCCTTATCAATAGATAGTCATCTCTTTTTGTCCCCCGGAGACGCCTGGTAACAAGGCAGCGCCGCGGCTCTTCCAAATCATAACCTTCGGTCGAAGCGAGGAAAAACTCAGGTTTTTCAATTTTCATAAAATCAAAATTCGGGATTCAGACCGGCAACACTGTTTAAATCTACCTGATTAACCGAATCAGGTATGACAATTTCCGGCAAGCCACCAGCGTTTCCGTCAAGAGGATCGGCAGTTTTACAATATCCTTTGCGGGCCGTTCTGATTTTTAAACACGGATAGACACGGATACAGGGTTGCAAATTGTATTCCAGATCCGCGTTGGCCATCGGGTTCGCTCTAATTAATCGGTGTGCATCCGTGTGCATCTGTGGTTTAAGACTGCATTTTCAAATTCTGCCATTTGTGATCTTTGCGATCTATGCGGTTAATTTTTCCGGTTTTCTCCCGGCGGTTTGCGGTTCAAAAATCTGTGCCATCTGTGTTCATCTGTGGCTCCAGCCCATTTTCGATTGCGCGTTACAGCGAATCCTGGCGCGCTGCATAAGCATGGCCGTTCCGCCAATGGCGCGAAGAACGGCCATGCTTCCCTCTTGGCGGCCTGGCCGCCAATTCTTGTATTGTAGCGGCTCTGTAGCGGCAAATGTAGCGGGCTAAACAATTGATTTTCAACACTGTAGCGGGTGTAGCGGCCTGTACGACTTCACATTGTCGAAACACACGCGAAATTCAACGACCGGATTGAAATATTCTCTCGGTACGCCGTTTGGCGGCCACGCGATTTCAAGATGGACATTGTTGAAGTCCGGATCATCGAGGCTGCCGGCATGATGACAGCGCAAGCCGGGTGGCAGTGACATCATTCACTGCGCCGGCAGCACCGGCGAATTTGGCTCATTCTGATGCGGCCCGCTTCCCAAATCCGGCTCTGGCAAATCTTCGTTGTCCAGGCGCCGGCCATTGATGCCTTCAGCCGCATTGCCGGTAAAGTGGAGCAGCTCCAAAATTTCACCGCGTAAGCGGAGAAATTCGGGACTGTTTCGTTGACGCGGCCGGTCGAGAGAAACAGTCAGGATACGCTCGACCCGTCCGGGATGCGGCGTCATGACGACAATGCGATCGGACATGTAAACGGCTTCGTCAATGTCGTGGGTCACCAAAAGCATCGTTGTGCGCCGGGCCTCCCACAGGCGCAGGACTTCATCCTGCATCCGCATGCGCGTGAAGGCGTCCAGCGCGCCAAGCGGTTCATCCAGGAGCAATACGCGCGGATGATTGATCAGCGCCCGCGCCAGGGCGGTCCGCTGGGCCATGCCGCCCGAAAGATGGTGCGGATACGCATGCGCGAATTTTTCCAGGCCGACCAGCCGGATGAACTCATCCACTTCCTGGCGTTTCTTTCGCAACAAACCGCGGGCCACCAGGCCCGACTGAATGTTGCGGCTGACGGTTAGCCAGGGAAAAAGGTTCGGATCCTGAAAAACCAGGCCGCGCTCGGCCGCCGGACCGGTGATTCGATCACCGTCAATCCAAAGCTCGCCGGAATCCGGCAAATCCAATCCGGCAATCAGGCGGAGCAACGTGGATTTGCCGCAGCCGCTGGGGCCGATGATGGCCACGAACTCGCCCGCGGCGACGGAAAGCGTGGTGGCGTCCAGCGCCAGGTTGCGCACAGAGGCATTGCCCGGCGCGGGGAAACTTTTGGCTGCGTCCACGATACGGAGGGCGGAACCTTCGTTGGATGCATGGCGGTCCGTCACCATTTAATGATTCCTTTCTGCCAGCCGAGCACGCGGTCGCGCACTTTGAACAAAACGGTCATAATCGTGGAAAAGAAGGCGGCCATGATAACAAGCGCCGCAAAGACCTTGCCATACTCCGCCCAGCCCTGCGCCCAACTGACATACCACCCCAGGCCGGATTTTACGCCCACGGTTTCGGCCACAACCAGGGTCAGGAACGATGTTCCCAGACCCATGAACAGGCCGACGAAAATATTTGGCATGGCCGCGGGAATTGCGACTCGAAAAATCAAGTACCAGCGGCTCGCGCCCAGCGTGCGCGCAACATCCAGATAGGAGGCCCGCGTATTGGCAATGCCGGAAATGGTCAGCATCGTCACCGGAAACCATACCGCCAGGGCAATCAGGATTACCGAGGAAAACACCGGCGATGGCGAAAGCACCATTGCCAATGGAATCCAGGCCGTGGCGGGAACCGGCCCAACGACCTTTAACAACGGCATCCCCCAATAACGCATGTGGTTTGACCAGCCAATGCACACCCCGGTAATCAGCGCAATGAACACGCCCAGGGCGTAACCCGAAAGCAGCAACAGCAAAGAATGCCAGGTACTGTCCAACAACAGCGCGCGGTCATCCACCATGCTTTGCAAGACCGCCCCCGGCGCGGGAAAATACGGCAACGGCAGCCAGTGCAATACCCCGGTAATCAGTTCCCAGCCGCATGCCGTCAAAATGGCGGCGGCGAAAATCGGGCACATGTCCTGCATCCACTTTTTTAGCCAGGACCAGAAAAATTGGATGCCGGCGGCCAAAATGGCCGCCGCAAGAATCCCCGTGAGAACCCGCGAATACAAACCGGCTTCGTTTGCCGGTTCATTATTTGGCAGGTAGAGATGAACCGCCAGCGTTATGAGGGTTGCCACCGGCACGGACAATAACGTTCGCAACCGGGCGCGCGGGGCCGGGGAAATGACCGCGGGTTTTTGCGCCGGCTCCTTCACGATTTGCGGAACGACGCTCACCGGGTGTTGGCCAATCGGCAGCACGACAGATCGCCGTATTCGGTGACGTTTGCCGGGCCGCGCGATAATTCCGCCATCAGGCGCTGATTTTCATCCGGCGGCAACTGGCCACCCGCCACCTTTTCGACCTGCAACGAATTGATCCACTCATCCGAGACTCCATCCAAATGCGCAAACGCCCGTTTGGCCAGATCGTCTGCGTCGGTGCTGGGGCTGAGCATTCCGTCCTGTTTCATGGCGATGGCAGCGGTTTTAACTGAAGTTTCGGCCAGGGAAACACTCGGAATGTAATCCAGGTGCGAGATCGCAACGGAATTCAGCTCGGGATTTGACGCGAGATAATGTTTCTCCACGGACAACCGGGCGGCGGCGGCGGGATTGGTTTGCACCCATTTTGCCGCCTTCAACAAGGCGCGGGTCGCGGCCGCAGCCGCCTTGGGATTGGCCCGCAAAAATTGGCCATTGACCACGACTTCGCAACAATACTCATCCTTGTACGGAGAGTCTTTTGCCTCGTCGGCGATATTCTTTACCTTGCCTTCCGACTCCAGCAGTGTGCCAATCGGTTCGGAATCGGCCACCGCATCCACGTCGCCCTTGTCCAATGCCAGGCCGAGTTGACCCGCCGGATAGACCACCCAGGTTATTTCTTTGGAAGGATCGATGCCATGGGCGATGAGGGCCCGATTTGCAAAAATGAACGGTGGAGTGCCCATGCCCGGAATGCCGATTCGTTTGCCGCGCAGGTCCTCGACGGTATTGACCTTTCCGTGCGGCGGCGCCTGCACGCGGAGGCAACCTCGATGGATGCCGCCAGTGAATTTTACGTCCAACCCCTGCTCGATCGGTTTGAGAAAATACATCACCAGGTGGTGGGTGATGTCAAATCCGCCCAGGGCCATTACATCCTTGTAATTGGCCCAGTCACACTTGACCAGGACCGGATCCAATCCTTCCTCTTTGAAAAAACCCTTTTCCACCGCCATATAAATCGGCGCTTCGCACGTCAGGCCAATATAACCAACCCGGATTTTGGTCAGCCCGCTCCCGCTTTCCGGAGCCGCCGCAATCTGCCCGCTCTTCTTGCAACCCCACAAAAACAGCGCGCATCCCCACAACAACACGTTGCTCGCGACCATGGCGGCGATAAATTTACGCCTGAATCCGGGATGAATCATCTTAATCTTTGCCCAGGACAAGCCTGCGCCTGCCTGCGATTTTCGCGCCACACCGCATTATTTCAAGTTCAATCTTGAAAGTTCGAACGCGTCTTGCGAATTTTTTCCTGTGGATTCTCCAGTTTATTAGCTTGTCGTGGCAGCCCTATCCGCGTTTATTGCGTTTGGCAGGTTTGTGTTAAAAAGCGTTTGAAACTGAGAATCAATTCTTTGCCAAATGAATAAGCCGAATCCCAAGGTCGATTTCTTTTTCATTAAAGCCGAAAAGTGGCGGCCGGAATTTGCCAAATTGAGAACGATCATTCTCGCGTGCGGCCTGACCGAAGAATTGAAGTGGGGCCATCCGTGTTACACGTTTGAAAATGCGAACATCGTCATCATCCAGGGATTCAAAGAGTATTGCGCCGTATTGTTTACCAAAGGCGCTTTATTGAAGGACCCAAAAGGCATTTTAATTCAACAAACGGAAAATGTGCAGGCGGTGCGCCAGGTCCGGTTTACCACGCTACCAGAAATAGTGAAACTGACGGCCGCGCTCAAAGCCTATATCAGGGAAGCTGTCGCGGCCGAAAAAGCGGGCCTGCACGTGACCTACAAGAAAACTTCTGAATTCAAAATGCCAGAAGAGTTTCGAAAGAAATTGGCAGAACAGCCCGCTTTGCGGACTGCGTTCGAGAAACTGACGCCTGGACGTCAACGAGGCTATTTGCTTCACTTTTCCGGCGCCAAACAATCCGCAACGCGTGAGGCGAGAATCGAAAAATGTATCCCGCTGATCTTTGACGGGCTGGGCCTCAACGATTCGTAATTTGGCCTTTCCGGCAGGATCTTAAATGTAACGACCGCGTTCGACGCAACATGTTCTCTATTCGTCTCGCAAAATCTGCCGATATATCCCGGCTCGCCCGAATCCGGGTTGATACCTGGTGTGTTGCATACCATGTCCGCGTTCCGGAGGCCGCTTTGAATTCGCGGACCATCAAGGGACGCGCGGCGTATTGGCGCGCGCGTCTCGACCAGCCGTTCGGGTCGGTTTTTGTCATCGAGTTCGACGAATTGATCGGGTTTTGCGACCTGGTTCCATCGCGCGACCGGGACGCCGATCCAAAATCCATCGCCGAAATCGCGGCGATGTATGTCATCCCGGATCACTGGCGCGTCGGAGCGGGAAGAGCGCTCTGTTCACACGCTATGGCGGAAGCGCGCAAGCGAGGTTATCGGGCGGTTACTCTCTGGGCCTTGGCTTCGAATCACGACGCCTTGCGCTTTTACGAAGCCCTGGGTTTCACCCGCGACGGCAGCGTAAAAATCTCGACCGCGCCCGACGGCGGCAACGTCCACGAGATTCGCTACCGAACTAAACTTTAGAGCACCGTCCTCGCATAATGAGGACATCTGCTCCGTGCCCGGTGGCGATCTGAATTCCGGTAGCGCCCCGCCACGAAATGAGTTGTCGTGTCATCCAATAACAATTTGAATGCGTGTTTATGACGTTTCGCCCCGCCACCGTGGATGATTGTCCGTTGCTCGCGGAATTGAATCACCAGTTGATTCGGGATGAAGGGCATCGCAATCCGATGACGGTGTCCGAGCTTGAGCAGCGCATGAGAGGCTGGCTCGCCGGCGAATATCGCGCCGTGATTTATGAAGATGCCGGCGAAGTGGTGGCATATGCCCTCTTTCGGGAACAGCCGGATGAGATTTATCTCCGCCAGCTCTTTGTCGTTCGTCACCGCCGCAGCCAGGGAATCGGCCGCCGGGCCGTTGACATCCTGCGATCGCAAATTTGGCCGGCGAACAAACGACTGACGGTTGAAGTTTTAGTTGCCAACCAGCGGGGCGCGAACTTTTGGCGGTCCGTCGGCTACGTTGATTATGCTTTATCGCTCGAGATTCTGCCCGCCTCATGACCTTTGAGCCAGCCACCGTGACTGTTCGTTTGAAACGAACGACCGAACGGGCCGTTGACCGGAATTTTTGAATTGAACCATTGAATTAGAATATCCATTTTATTTCCCGGGTTCGCCGACAGTTTGACTCATCATAGTTTAGGGAAGAACTGGCGGCGGCGGCTCGGGTCTGAAAAATTGTTCCGCTTTAAGGATAATTTTCCGTCTATCTATACGGACTGACTCAATGCCGGGGCCGTGGAAATATTTATCGGCCCGATTGGAAATGAGATAAACTATGCGCAATCGTGTCCTTGGATTGGTTTGTACGCTGACATTTCTTTTTGTCGGCTACGCCGTTGCCTGGTTCAGCGACCCCAACGAAATCGCGTACCTTGCCAGTAATCCGGATGCGGCGCAGCATATCTTCGAGGCATTGGAGGTAGCCTGCGTTTTTGCATTGTGCGTCTTGTTCCTTATCGTTTGGCCGCAGGCCTGGGTTGCGAACTGGCTGGTGGAGCGATTTCGGTTCCGGCGCTTCTTTTTATTGGCGTTCTTTTTTGGCATGAGCAGCCTCGTCGTCTGTGTGCTCGATTTCGCCGCCGTGGATAACCACCGTTTGATTGCCTGGCTCGTCGGAACGTTCTACCTGCTGGCTTCCTGTTTCATTTTATGGTGGATTTCGTTCAGGCGGAAACCTGCCGGCTATGACCGCTTCTGACCGGCGTTAATTCCCCGAAACACCCGCCAGCGGCACAAATTCCGTGCGCACGTCCCCATTTGCGGTAATCGTCTGCATGGCAAATCCCAGTTGCCCGCCGAGTGGCAGCCAGCTTGTGGCCGGAGCCACGTGGACCGTGATGCCTTCCTCCTTAAAGACGCGCCCAGTATGCCAGTGCCCGACTAACAAATGTTTGACGCCAAGCCGTCGCAACAAATCAGCCTCACGCTCAGCGTACGGCGCATTCACAACCCAGTACGGCTTCGCATCCGGAAAGCCCAGGTCGCGAAATAACGAAATATGTTGGACGGCAATGACGACGTCCCCGCGGGCCGGCTTCGGTTGCCTGGCAAGC
>DASYZW010000078.1:0-4666 GCA_035945915.1 Verrucomicrobiia bacterium
GATCCCCGAATCCGATATGGTCACCCCAATACCGTCGCCGCCGCCAGTGGTAAACGTTTCGATACTGATTTTTCCCTGTTCCGGGGTGAATTTGACCGCGTTCCGCAGGACGTTCCAAAAGATCTGTTGCAGGCGCAGTGGATCCGCTGAAACGCTGCATTTTTCCGCGCTCAATTCAATCCGGATTTGAATCTGTTTCTTCTGAATTTGGTTGTGCACCGTTTGCAGGGCGTCGTGGAGCACGGCGTGCGCGTCCACCTTCCGCATCTTCAGGTTCAATTTCCCGTGCGTAATGCGCGAGAGATCCAGCAGGTCGTCAATCAGTTGCGCCTCTACTTCGATGTTTTTTAGAATCACTTCGAATTTCTCGCGTATGTCCGGCGGAATATCGGGGTTTTCAATGCCATCGCTGGCGATCAAAAGCACGGGATTGAGCGGCGTCCGCAATTCGTGGGACAGCGTCGCCAAAAAATGGTCCTTCATCTTCATCGCCGTTTCGACGTCCTGGCGCGCCGCCTTTTCACGCTCAAAACTATTGCGATACTTTTCTTCAGATTCCTTCAATGCCACTTCAGCCTCGCGGCGAATTTTCGACAATTGCAGGTGCGTGGATACCCGGGTTAACAACTCGCGCGAGCTGAACGGCTTCTCCAGGTAATCATCCGCATTCCGGGACATGCCCTCAATCCGCGCTTCTTCGCCGGCGCGGGCTGACAGGAAAATAACGGGAATCGTGCTGGTGTCCGTGTGCTTGCGCAACTCATGCAACAGTTCATACCCATCCATCCGCGGCATCATCACATCGCTCAAGACCAGGTCCGGGCGCTGGTCCCGGACGGCTTCCAGCGCCGCCCGCCCATCCGCGACCGCGATTACCGTGTACTCTTTCCGCAACAGCCGGGTGATATACTGGCGCATATCCGCGTTGTCCTCAGCCACCAGAATTTTTGCGGCGCGCTTTGATCCATTTTCTTCATCCGCTCCTTCAGGAATTGAATCATTTCCAGGTTCGGGGAGCTCCGGGAGCCATCGGCTCGCCTCTTGAATAAACGACGCTGAGCCTGTCGCCGTGGACATCTGGGTTCTATTCACGACGGCATACTCTTTCGGCAAATGACCGGTGCCGGCGGGAACGGTCACCGTAAAAATCGCTCCCTCACCTTTGGCGCTGGTCACCCGAATATCGCCGCCGTGCAGCCGGACCAGCTCCTGCACCAGCGCCAGCCCGATTCCCGTCCCTTCATGCGTTCGCGCCGAGGAATAGCGCACGCGATGGAACCGCTCAAATATGTGTGGCAATTCCTCTGGCGGAATGCCTAATCCTGTGTCTTTAACAATTAAATCGACGCTCGTTTCCCGATTTCGCAATTCCACCGCAACGTTTCCTTTGAGCGTAAATTTAAAGGCGTTGCTTAAAAGATTCAGCACGACCTTCTCCCAGACTTCACGATCCAGGTATACGGGTTCAGGCAGGGACGGACAATCCACCGTAAATCCAAGGCCGGCGCTTTCCATCGCCGGCCGAAGACTCTCCGCCAACTCTTTCGTATATCCGGCTAAGTCCATCGGTTCGTAAACCAACTGCACGCGTCCGGCTTCGATCCGGGAAAAATCCAGCAGCGTATTCACAAGCTTGAGCAGGCGCAGCGCGTTGCGATGGGCCGGTTCCAGCCGCGGGCGGGTTTCCGGATGCTCGCGCAATTCGTCTTCTATCGGCCCCAGCATGAGTGTCAACGGCGTGCGCAGCTCATGGCTCACATTGCTGAAAAACGTTGTCTTGGCGCGGTCCAGTTCCGCGAGGGACTCGGCTCGTTTGCGTTCTTCCTCGTAAGCGCGGGCATTGGTGATGGCCGCCGCAACCTGGATCGATACCAGTGAAAGAAATAATTGGTATTGGGCGTTGAATTTGCGGAACGGATTCAATCCGGCAATCACCACGCCGGCGCACCCGCCTTCTCCGCCCGTGGCAATTGGCAGCACCACCGCTTTGTCCGGCGATTGCGGCCAGATGCCCGCCGGCAAATTCGGAACATGCCCAACGTCCACCACGCGCAAAGTGTTGGACTGAATCACTTGCGCCAAAGGCCATAGCCCGTCTTCTTTCAAGCCGATTCGGGGCGGCGCGGCCGCGTGGCCCGGCCAAATTCCCGCGGCGCCGGAAAGCACGACGGTTTTACCGGACCCATCGAGCAAATAAATTAATACGAAAGGCAAATCTTTGGAATTGGTCGCCAGGGCCGCCGTAATTCGGTCGCAGACTTCCTGCACATTTCGCGCGTCCGCCGCGCTCGCCAGTTCCTGTAACAGTGAAACCTGCCGCCTGCCTACCACGCTCTGCGTATCATCGGTGTTCGCGCAAATGATGCCCCCCGCTCGATGTCCGTCCGGAATGGGCGTATAGGAATACGTATAGTACGTCTCTTCACTAAACCCGTGCCGTTGCATGATGAGCAACTGCTCCTCCACATAGGTTCCCTCCACGCCGCCCATCGCGGTCCGAAGCATGGGTCCAATGACGTCCCAGATTTCCGGCCAAACTTCGCGCGTCGGCTTGCCCAAAGCTGATGGATGGCGACCGCCAATGATGGCCTGATACGGGTCATTGTAGAGGTAAACAAATTCCGGCCCCCAACCGATCCAAATCGGCTGGCGGGATGCCAGCATAATTCGGACGGAAGTTACCAGGCTGGCCGGCCATTGCTCAATGGGCCCAAGCGGCGTCCGGCTCCAATCGAAGTTCCGGATGCGCTCGCCCATCTCCCCTCCACCTGGAAAAATCCGGGACGGAGAAGCCGGATTTGCGGAAATGGCCGGGCTCCTTGTCTTGTTTTGATTCATCCCTCTTTGCAATCTTGAAACTGCATTGACGCTTGAAACACGTTCAATATTGCAGTTTTTCCTTTTCTGGCAAGACCTCATTGCCAATCAGTTCATAAACGAACGGGCATCCCAATACCTGTCAAAAATCCTTCATATTTCTTTTTCCCTTCGTTCTCCCGGTAGTGCGGCGTTGCCGCGCCGTCCTAACTTTTTTGCCACTTCAGAATCACCAAAACCACCACGCCCCGTATCGGACGATATACAGCCCCAGAAGCAGGTTCGTAATGGCGTGGGCGGTCATGGCATCTCCCAGGCGATTTTTGCGAATGACCAGCCATTGATAGGCCGCGCCGCAAAGGATGCCCGGAAGCCATTCATTATGGGAAAATCCAAATAACAATGCCGTCGCGCAAAACGGAAGCGCTTGAAACCGGTTCATCGGCGCCGCCAAAAAGTTCGGGTTGGCGATGTAACGATAGACAAACGACCGATAAAAAACCTCTTCCAGCGGCGGAACAATCAGCGTCATCCCGATGATGTGAACGGCATTAAAAATCCAAGGCAGGGCTGACTTGGGGCCAAACGCGCCGGCGGGATTTCCCGTGGATGGGGAGTGGAAAAATTTTGGATAATACCCGTCCAACTTTACCCAAATGGCGAAAATCACAATCCCAACTACAACTGCTTCCCATGAGATGGCCCAGCGCATTTCCGAAACAAACGGGCGCATTTCATAAATGAGCCATGCGCCAGCAATTGTTTTCGCCAAATAAAACAAATAAGCCGAACTCGCGCCGAGCTTGCCCTGGCACGCAGTCAGGAGCACAAAAATGAAAAACGGCGCGACACGGACGTATATCGGATTGCTCCCGAACCCCGGGACTTTTGTAAGGAAACGCATGGGCCCTTATTCGCCCAAAGTAATCGTCTTTTTCGATCCGTCAGGCGCGATGAACGATACACGGTTCCGGGAAATCATCGCAACGCGAAATCCATACACGTCATCGCCGACATAAACCGTATGACCGTTGACAATGGCCTGCCATTTGGCGTTGTAATAAGTGATGCCTTGCACTCTTAACCGCGGCATTCGGACTGCGGGTGCGGTTGCAGCCACAGCGGCAATCGGCTTGGCGACCGGCCGGGGCGTTGGTTTTGGCGCGGCGGGAACCGCCCGAACCGGCGGCGGAACAGAGACAACTGTTGCCATGTGCGCCCGGCGCTTTCCCGAAAGATGCGCCAGCACGCCAAATCCAAGGGCAACGACGACAAGTAAAATGATCACTACTGGAACTGCCCATCCCGGGCCTCTTCCGGGGGTTTCAGCCACTGCCAGCGGCTCAGCCGGGACGATGGCTGGCGGCAAGTTGAGGCGCACCGCATCCTGTTGCTGCTGGGATAAGCTGGCGCGTTTAAGCGCATCGTTTAGGAGACTCATAGGTCAGCCGTGGATATTGCCTTCAAGTTCCCGGATTGCCCGGCCCACCATGCCGAAATTGATGCGTTTGGAATGCCTGACAAATCCAGCCAGGAGCGCCTTATCGCACAGCGCGTTCACGAGCCGGGGCACGCCGTTGCTGTAGCGGAAAACTCGCCATAGAGCCGGAGACGTAAAGCTGGGGTTGCCGTTGGAACCCGCCTGTTCGAGGCGATGCCGGATGTAGTGGCGCGTTTCCAGCCGGTCCAGCGCGTTCAAATGATACCGCACCGTAATTCGCTGCCGAAGCTGCCGCAGGCGCGGATGATTCAATCGTTCACGTAATTCCGGCTGGCCAATTAGAACGATTTGAAGCAGCTTGCGCTCGTCTGTCTCCACGTTGGAAAGCTGGCGAACCTGCTCAAGCAA
>DASYZW010000079.1:0-4226 GCA_035945915.1 Verrucomicrobiia bacterium
TTACATGGTGGCTGGCGGCATTTCCGTTCCCCGGCCAGACCACGCCGAGGCGAGCGCCGAACTCGCGCTTAACCTGCAAGAGGAAATTAAGCGGCTCAACCAGGAATACAACACATCCGTCCGTCTCCGGATCGGCATCTGCACGGGTCCCGTCGTCGCCGGTGTCATTGGACGCGGGAGATTCGCCTACGATCTTTGGGGTGAGACCGTCAACGTCGCTTGCCGCTTGGAATCAACGGGCCAGGCGGGGAAAATTCAAGTTGCCGAATCCACCTACGAACGGCTAAAAGACAAATATCAGTTTGAACCGAAACACCGCGTTGACATCAAGGGACACGACCATTTGTCTGCCTTTTGGCTCGACAAACGGACATGACTTGGCCAGCGGCGAACCGGAAAGCCGATGACCACTCCGGCGCCACAGCAGCGGTTGATCTGGCGGGGCGCATGACCAATCGGATTCAGGTTTCAACCGATGCGCTGGCCGCATATCCCGACGCGGTTGAACGCGGTTTTGGAATGGCGGTAGATTTCGGCATTGTGGTAACGCTCTCACCTGTTGCGCATTTCGCAACGGCTACATCGAAGAACTACACGCCAGCAAATACTCGGAACTTCTGAAAAAGCCCGAACTCTCACGCATTATGGATGACGAGATGAGCAAGCTCATGATCGGGGCTTCAGCTAAACTGGCGGAACTGCTGGCGATGAAGGAAGACGAGTCCGACAAATACCGGAAACAGATGATTTTCTTTCACAAAAATTATTGCGGCCGATGGGAGAAATAAATTTAGTGCCATCACCTGACGGTCACCCGATCACTTTGACAAAATCCATCAATTTCTCGCCGGTATAGAAATTAATCCATTTACCGGCTGCGTCCATATAAGCCAAGCACCTATATCCTTCGCATTGAACCCAAATCAAAATTTTGTGCTTTGAATCCGGCCTGGTGGTTTTGCCGTCTTTTGTGCGTGATTGGGCGCCGTTTTTCATTGGAACGGCAACACGTTAGTACATTTACCTTGTCCATGCCAGCGGCAATCGCAGCCATGTTTTCTAAAATGTCACTGTCTTGTTTCACACGCACATTCCTCGCAAAAGGGTGGTGCGTTACTATTTGGAAGTTTGCCCCTACGAAGGAAACTGGCGAAGCGGCAAATGTCCAACCGCTCCGCCAGTTTTGCTCAACCTCTTTCGCCTTACTCAATATGTCCTTAAACTGAAAGGCCCTTCTGGCGAAAACGGTTAATCCCAAAAAGAATTCCCACGCCGCTCACCAGGAAAGCCAGCGTGCCGGGTTCGGGCACATCGCTGATGATATTGTATTGAATGTTCACGCCTGTCGGCGCAGAGCCGGGCTGGCCCGGTATGGGATTCCACGCAGCGCCATTATTACCTTCTGGCCCCACTTCAGGTATCGGGAATGCGTTGGGAGACACTGGCAACCCCGAGTCGGCCAGATCAGTGTTGGGTTCTCCGGCTTCAACGTCCGAATAGAATATTATGTAGGAAAAGTTCGCGGTGCTTGGGGTGTAGAATCGCACGATGTCCGAAGGGATCGACGCGGTACCGCCGGGTTCAAGCAGGGCCACATCCCCCGGCGTGACTTGGAAGGGTAACGTGTAGATTAACACATTGCCGGTAACCCCCGCCGTTGGATCCGGCGCTACTTGGGACGGCACCGGCACCGGGTCCGGCCCGCCGTTCATCGTTATGTTGCCATTTTCATCGAAAGTAAATATCTGGGCAAACGACGAAGTCGCTGTAATGGCATATGCGAAGCCGAAGACAAACAATGTTTTAGTTAAACGTTTCATGGTAACTTCCTTTCTCTTTCTTTTTTAGGTTTGATTTCGCGCCCCCGGAACTGCCAACTTCCTGGGAATGTTGTCCCGATCAGGTCGACGCCTTCCGTTCTGATTGTGGCGAAAGCCAAAACTCCGTTGAAACGAAACCTCCCTTGACTCGCACCACTTCCTACGGGCGCTTATCACAGATTTAACAGCCGACAAGTTTAATAAACAAGCAAAAGTTATCCACAACATTAAAACCTTTCCTTATATTTCGTTACAAGTCTGGTGAAAAGAGCGTTTGCGTTAAATCAGTTTTGTCGTGGAATTCCCGGCAAATGTTGCCTGGCCGGAAATGGGCGAATACCACGCCAGCGTCCGGGGGTGCAACCCCTATCGGCTGAAGGCCGAAATTCGTCACCTGAAACCGTTAAAACCCGTCTGGGCAGGTCTTTGCGAGCGAACACGGGATTTTCGAGCAAGAGCAATCCCGTGCTGCTCGCCAACTCATTCCCCGAGCCAAAGTCTTGGGATGGTTTCGGCTTTGCAGGGCACCCGCCGGAGGGATGGCGGGGATGAGGCGGGATTACCGGAAAAGACTCAAAGCTCGCATGTCTTTGGCGCTCGTTTTGTCGGAGCGCGGAGTGTTGACTGCTCCGCGCTCCTGGCACCTATGGACTCTATACGCCTGGCGCTCCGGCGCTCAGAAGGGAGCGGCAGGGTTAAGAGGGTGCCGACTCCTGCGCTCTGGGTCGGTCCATTGGCCCGGTTGTATAACGTCGGCAAGCCAGTCTATTAAACTGATTCTGGATTACAACAAAATTAAGAGCTTCTGATTTACATCCTCGGTTAAATGGAGGGTTTCGCTCTCGGTCGAACCCGTCTTTAATCGAACCACAACTTCGTTTTCCGAAATGTAACTTTCTTGTTTCCAAACCGCCTTTGACGAAATTCGGTAAAGTTGGTTTGCTCATTATGGTTCGATGGATGCAGTCCTTCATCATACTGCCGGCGCTGGTTGCCGACGCCAAGCATTGACCAGCGCCGGTCTTCTTCAAAAACGGGTTAAAGAAAAAGCCAGCGGGCACCCGCGCCCGTACTTCAAAGGCCGGTCAATTTGAATTTGGAACCAAGAAGTGCTGCCACCGGTCGTTCTCTAAAATGAGGTCCTGGTAACCCTGCTGATTGAGCCTGTTTTTGAACTCCGGTGGAATGTCCGGCATCGGATACATGTCGTATTTAATCGGCCGTCTTTGGCTGACTGACATTTGAAATTTTATTTGCCAGTCTCTCATTAGAACGCTGATTTCCACAAAATCACCCTGAGGTGCTGATTTCACGAGCGATGTGTTCATATCGCCTGCCAGTAAGTCACGAATTCGCTCCCAAGTCCAGACAAACGCTTCTGCGTTAAGTAAGTATCCAGAGATCGAATTTGTATCATTATATTCGTTTGAAGGTCATGTGTCGTTCTGGGAACTTTCCTCCATCCCTTATCATTCGACGAGTTCGCTTCGTCGAAAAAACTGGCTTACTTAGCGGACGAATGCCGCTCTCAAGCGGCAACGGGTCATAACACCCGTGTCGGCAGAAAGTCGAAATTCGTCTCCTTGATCCGTATAAACCTGTATGAGCGGGGTCTGTGCGGGCGAATGTGACATTTCTTGGAGCAAAGCGGAGAGCAATGACGCAATGGCCCGCCCGCTCGTTCTACAGGCCAAAGTCATGGGATGGTTTCGGCTTTGGAGGACCCCGGCCAGCGGGGCAAAGGGATCGGGCGGTGCAGTTCCTTAAGGGAAAAATATGAAAACTCACCCACCGACGTTTTTGGAGATAAAAAAACAAACGGTTCCCTTATTAGAACCGCCTTTATGAACAACGGTCACGAATAAAAACAACCAGTTCCCGCAATGATGAATAATCCTTCGACTTGTCCACTGTGGAGCGGCCCAGTATGGCGTGGTCGAGCACCTCCATTTCAAGCGGTGATGTCGCGTGGCACCACAGCAACCCTATTTTCGCGGAAAAGGAAAGCTATGACCCACGGCAATGTGGATACCTCTGGTTGACATCATCCACTCAATCAGTATGCCGGCGCTGAACAGACAGGTCAGCGTAACCAGCAGGACGATAATCATTCGATGGTGACGCTGATCGGGCGCCAGACGAGGGAAGAACAGCTTGCCGATACGACTCAACAAGGTCTCATTCATAGTCTTGGACCGGGATTTCCCATTGGTTTCTTGCCCATGACCAGCATGGGCTTTTTTCGTGATTTTCTTCCTGCTCCACAGATTTGCAAGCCCGTTTCCAGTTCTTTTTTCAGTCCGCACTCCGTTTTTCTCTGGCAAAGGGAGCGCCTCTTTGACATTTGTGCCTTTTCGCACGCTTTTCCATGCCCTCTGAAGAAACTTCTTCCGTGCTGGCCGATGT
>DASYZW010000080.1:0-6645 GCA_035945915.1 Verrucomicrobiia bacterium
ATTGCTCGCTTCGAAACCGTGGCCGTTATCTTCCACCGCGAGCGTGAAGGCCCCGGCGCTCAGGCGCAAACGCAGCCAGACCTCGCTGGCTTGCGCGTGTTTGACGATGTTGTTAAGAATTTCCTTCAACGCTAAAAACAGGTTGTACCTCCATTCGGCCTCGATTTGAGTCGCCGGCGCCACGGCTGGAAAATCCATCCGGCAGCGAATTCCGGCCGCCCTGAGGAAATCTTCAGAATAGGCGGAAATATAATCAATCAGGCTGGCCAGCGTATCGCGTTGCGGATCCACCGCCCAAACGATCTCATCCATCGAGCGCGTCAGGTCTCTCGCTGCGTCCGAGATGCGCTCCAATTGTGAGGTTGCCTGTTTCGGTTCTCGTCTGCCCAATTCGCTCAAGAGGGTGATCTGGGTTAAACCGGCGCCAATATCGTCATGGATATCTTTGGCGATACGGGCCCGGTCCTTTTCGATGGCGTGCTGCTGTTCCAGGCGCAGCAATACCCGCCGGTATTTGCGCGTGGCAACGTTCCGCGCCGCAAGTCCCACGCCGCCTAACACCAATACGCTCATGAGCGCGATGAACCAGCGCGTTTGATAAAAATAGGGCAGCACTGTGAATTCCACGGCGGCGCCTGTTTTGTTCCAGACGCCGTCACTGTTGCAGGCGATCACCCGGAAACGATAATGATTCGGAGGCAAATGACCGTAATCGGCCACGCGCCGTGTATCGGCTTCGACCCAGCTTTTGTCTAGCCCGTCAATCCGGTATCGAAATCTGGATTGTTCCGGCGCTTCAAAGGACAAAGCCGTGAATCGAAACTCAAACTGTTCATGTCCTGGCGGCACGACGACCTTTTGCAGATTCAATGGAATTGGCTGGCCATCCACCACCATGTCTTCGATCGCGACCGGCGGCGGCGGCGAGCTGGCCGCCAATTGTTCGGGATCAACCGACACGACGCCTTTCACAGTCGTGAAGAGCAGGCGCCCGTCATCGGCCCGCCAGCACGCCGGTTGATAACCATCCGAACAGGCCAGGGTGGGGAGGCCGCCGAGGTGCCGGATGACATCCACCGTTTTTGTTTTGCCGGCGGCGCAGGCCTCCAGGGCCGCTTTCTCGACGCAACAGATTCCTTGATGCGTGCCTAACCACAGCCGTCCTTGCCGGTCTTCCAAAATCTGGGTTATCACATCCGGCAATCCTTGTTCGGTGCTGAAGCGCGCAAATTGCCCGTTTCGAAATCGCAGTAATCCCCCGCGAAACGTCCCCGCCCAGACCGTTCCTTCGGAATCCACCAGCAAGGACCATATCGGACGCGCTCCCGGGCCATCCGTGGGAGCGAATTTCCGCACACGGGTGGGTTCGCACCGGTACAAAGTTCCGTCGTCGGCCCCGCTCCAGATCGTCCCGTCGGGTGCTTCGGCCAATGCCCGGACTGGCGATTCCGACACTCCATCCGCGGTCCCAAAAATCCGCCGCGAGGACCGCGTGTACCAGCCCACGTTTATTTTTGTGCCCACCCACAACCGCCCGGCATGGTCCGTCAGAAGGGATTTAACACCGTGAAGTCCCCAGGGAGAACGCTCAAGCTGTCCGTCGTGAAACTGGAACAAATCTTCGCCGTCGCCCGCGCTCGACCATAAATCGCCATTCGTCTCGGGAAAAATGGAAAAAATGAAATTTGCCGGGGCGGGGCTATTCGTTCCACATTCCACAAAGTTTCCGTCTTTGTAACGATCGAGTCCGCCGCCGGCCGTTCCGATCCAAATTGTTCGGTCGGCATCCTCGCAAACCGAGAGCGCGGGCCAGACCGGGAGACCATCCTGTTGTCCGATGATTTGAAAGTGTCTTCGGGACAAACGCACCAGTCCGCCGCGGTCCACCCCGAGCCATATCCCCCCCTCGCGGTCCTGGTACCACGCGCCAACCCGGTCGCCCGGCAATCCGTTTTGGGCGGTAAATCGTTCGAATCCGCCGGTTGGCGTGATGTAAAAGACTCCGTTGCCGTAATGGTTAAACCAAATGCCGCCGTCGCGGTCTTCGTGCGCTCCCATGGCGCGTCCGTACGAGGGGCCCAGGAGGCCGTATGCCGGTCCCAGCAACCCGTGCCATTCAACCGCTTCCGAGGTCCATCGCCGCCCCACCTGTTCTCGAAGCCGGTCATTGGCCAGGACCCAGAGGCTCCCGTTTGACGCGGGAAACAACGTGATGGGATCAAACTCATTCGATGCGTCATTGTTGGTCGGCGTAAAATCTTCGAAGGATTCGCCGTTCCAGCGCGCGATTGTATTCACGGCGCCTGCCCAGATGCGGCCGTTGGCGTCGGAAGCCAAAGTGAGGACCCGCGTGTTGGCCAGGCCGCCGTCGGACGGCAGTTGCGCATACTTATTCTGCGCCACGCGCACGATGCGGCCTTCGCGTGAGAGAAACCAAAGAGTCCCGCTCGCGTCCACGCATTGAAATCTTGGCCGGCCGTTTCCCGGCGGTCTTAGTTCCGTCCAAGTGGCGTTGGCGCCGTCCAGGGAACCTCTCAGTACGTCTCCGAATTGTGTGACGAAAACGACCTGGTTGGACGACGAGGAGACCATCGTCGTATGAAGGTCGAATCCGGATTGGTCAGGCCATTCACGGCGAAAGATGCCATCCCGATAGGAAGTTAATCCTCCGCGATAGGTGTTGATCCAAAGTGTGCCCCGGGCATCCAGGTAAAGTCCCTGGACCCGGCTATGGCTCAGCGCCGGTGTGTTCAGGGAATCAAAGGTGACCGAATGCACACCGTCAAATCGGGTGAGCCCTTCGTAAGTCCCCACCCAAAGATAACCGTCGGAAGTCTGGATGATCGCTGTGACCGTGCTGCCGGAAAGATTGTCCTCAGCGTCCCACGTTTTGACCGCATAATCGTCGGGAACAAGCCGTGTGTCGGCAATTGCTCGTTGGGCAAAGCTCAAAAGAACGCACAAATTCAAGCTACAGGCCACCCCTAACCATTTCGAGCGGCTGATTAGCGCGGGCATAGGGCTATTATCAGTGACGTCCGCTTTCAAATCAAGCCGCCCGCAAACGGCGAATCATCGTCAGAATTGTCGAGTTGCGCCGGGCCGGTTCGTCCTGTTAATAACCACAGTATGAAATTCATTTTAGCTTTGGCGGCGTCTCTTTTTCTAGTGGCGGACTGCGGTACCGCCCAAACGAACGCTCCGGTCCCTGGTCATCATATGCATCCGGTTCCAGCCCAGCCAATGAACCCGAAGTTGCCAACATTGTTTATCATCGGCGACTCCACCGTGCGAAACGGTCAAGGTACCGGCACAGGCGGCCAGTGGGGGTGGGGCGATCTCTTGGCGCCTTACTTTGATACCAATAAAATCAACGTGATCAATCGCGCCCTCGGCGGTACCAGCAGCCGTACGTTCTACCGGGACCGATGGCCGGGCGTCCGCGCAAAACTCAAGCCGGGCGATTTTGTCATCATGCAGTTCGGGCACAACGACGGCGGCGCCATCAACGATACAAACCGGGCGCGCGGCACCATCAAAGGAGTGGGCGACGAAACCCGGGAAATTGACAACTTGATTACCAGGAAAAAGGAACTGGTCCATACGTTCGGCTGGTACGAAAAAACCATGATCGCCGAAGCCAGGGCGGCCGGCGCCACCCCAATGGTTTGCTCGCTCATTCCCCGCAATATCTGGCGGAACGGGCGCGTGGTGCGCAATAAAAAGGACTATGCCGGATGGGCGCAACAGGTCGCAGCCTCTGAAGACGTTCCTTTCCTCGATATCAATGATATCATCGCGGACGATTACGACGCTCTGGGACAGGAAAGAGTTCTGCCGCTCTTTATTGCCGGCGCGGGACCGCACACGAGCCTGGCCGGGGCGGAAACGAATGCCATGTGCGTTGTCGCTGCGCTCAAAGGTCTTCCGGCGAATCCCCTGGCTCCCTATTTTTCAGAAAAAGCGGACGCGGTCTCCCCGGCCCAATCTAGGTCAAAGGCCCCCGCCGGCGGGACAAATGAATAGTTACCGCTTCGGTCCGCGATCGGACGTGCAGCTTTTCGTAAATGTGCCGTACATGCGTATGCACGGTCGCATAGCTGATTTTTAGTTCTTCCGCAATTTCACGATAAAGAAACCCGCGGGCCAGGTAATCCAGTACCTGGTGTTCCCGGGTGGAAAGCTTTTCGTACTCATGCACCGGGTTGGTCACTTTTTGAAATGAAGCGACGACTTTGCGCGCGATGTGGCTGCTCATCGGCGAACCGCCCCCGTTCACGTCACGAATGGCTTCAATGATTTGCTCCGGAGAACTGCGCTTTAGCAAATATCCCGTGGCCCCGGCTGTCAGTGCCTCAAAGATGATGTTGGTATTCTCATAAACGGTCAGCATCACAATTTGCGTTTTGGGCAGCACCTGCTTCAGCCGGCGAACGCATTCGACTCCATCCATTCCCGGGAGGTTGATGTCCATTAAAACGATTTCGGGTTTTATTACGGGTATTTCCCTGAGCGCATTTTCCGCGTCCGGATGCTGGCTGACGCACGAAAAGTCATCCGTGGAATCAATGAGCCGGGCGAGGCTTCCCCGCACCTTCACATCGTCTTCAACAATCGAAACATGAATTTGCATGGCGCCGGGATATTCAATTTGCGGGTTCGCGCATCCGCGAGGATTTTGTGTGAAACTCACGACGCGAAAAAGAAAAATCAATTGAAATACCGGCCGGGTTGAGCTGCCTTTCGGCCATAGCCAGAACTGGTTATACGCCCTCGCTTCGTCACCTGTAGTGGTGATTGAATTTGCCATTGTTACTGTTAGGTTTTTTTCATGACCCAGTCAAACCAGACCAGATCACGCCGCGACGGCGTAACCTGGGATTGGCGTTTCGCTGAAGACAAGTCATGAGCAACATTGATAAAAGGATCCATTCGGGCCGCGCGCGGGGCTTTACGCTGATCGAACTGTTGGTCGTCATTGCCATCATTGCCATCCTGGCGGCTATCCTGCTCCCGGTTTTGGGTCAGGCCCGGCGCAAATCATTGAGGACGGTCGATATCAACAACATGAAACAAATCGCGGCTGGTTGTTTTATGTATGCCGGTGACATGAATGATTGGTTCCCGATTTGTACGGTTGGAGCGGGCAACAGTGCCGGACCACCCAATGGCGTCAATCATATCAAGGGAATTCATTATACTCGCTATTTCGCGGCCAACAATGAGTGGCCGAACCAGACACTTACGCTGGCGCCTAATTCGATAGTTCAAGCGAATTACGCTCCCTGGAATCAAAACGGCGGATTCCTTCACGCAGGAGGGTATTGCCAGAATCCCGGAACGTTTTGGTGCCCCTTATTGCAGGATCCGGCTTTGCAAATCTCTGCTTATCAGACCAATAGCGGCTTGGTATGCGATAGTGCAAGCTCCATTCGCATTCCATATATGATGAATCCCAGGTGTGTGAATTCAGGAACTTTGACCCCGATAACCACCGGGACCACCGATCCTGTTCGCAAATACAACAAGACGAGCGTTGTGCGCCAGATGGACGTCTTCGGTATGGATTACATTGACGCCGGCAACGGTACTGGTGGCGGCCCGGATGGTGCTTCCGGCGTGGGTGTGCCCTTCAATGCCAACGATTGGGCGCAATGGCCGTCTAAGGGTATTGAGGTATATTTCACCGATGGTTCGGTGCATTATTGCAAGTTGGATATTATGAGCCCATATTCCGGGCTTACCTGGATGCAAGTTGTTGAATCGCAGTTGCAAAACACCGAGACCGGCACTTCGTACGCTCAATACAACGCCCTCTTTAATGTTTGCCAAAATCAATGACGTGGAGTAGAAGCGCGGACGCTGTAATCCGGAACACTCTTGAATCGTTGGTTGCCCGGGTTATTTTCCAGGACAAAAGTAATGCTTAGACATCCGTTTGTTCCGGTTCTTTTTTTGGCCGTCATTTTTGTCACCTTCAATTTTTATGCGGTTGCAGACACATTTGTCCCGCCCCCATCCCCGAATGCCGTCTATGATTTCAATCCGGGCTGGAAATTTTTCAAAGGCGACGCGCCGGGCGCGGAAAAACCGGAATTTGACGATTCGAATTGGGCGGATGTCAGCGCACCGCACACCTGGAACGACACCGACAGTTTCGATGAAATCATTTCGCACAGTGGCGGGGAGCGGCATGAATATACGGGAATCGGCTGGTACCGAAAACATTTCAAACTCCCGGAAAGCGCGAAGGACGGGAAAGTTTTTATTGAATTTGAAGGTCTGAAACAAGCCGGTCGCTTTTGGGTAAATGGAAAGTTAGAGGGCAAATATGAGAATGGCGTGACTCCCCTTGGCCTTGATTTGACGCCATACGTTCATTTCGGCCCGGCGGAAAATGTCATCGCCGTCAAAGTGGACAACAGCGATCATTACCAGGAGGAAGCAACGGGGGCGGAGTACGAATGGATGGGTCGCGCCTTTAATCCCAATTACGGCGGTTTGAACCATGACATCCGGCTGTTTTTGGCGGGCAGGGTTTATCAGACACTTCCGCTCTATGAGAATCTAAAAACTACCGGCATCTATATTTA
Organism: Verrucomicrobiia bacterium; assembly: GCA_035945915.1. Classification (GTDB taxonomy): domain Bacteria; phylum Verrucomicrobiota; class Verrucomicrobiia; order Limisphaerales; family UBA11358; genus UBA11358. The sequence continues at coordinate 6,594 of DASYZW010000080.1, forward strand.
TCCGTCCAATTTCTCCGTCGGCAACGATACGTGCGATATCAACGTCGAATCC
>DASYZW010000081.1:0-4487 GCA_035945915.1 Verrucomicrobiia bacterium
TCCAATCACGCATCTGCGTGAAGGGGTGCCAGACGTATTGTTGGTCCAGTTGGGCAATCCTGTTCATCCGTCGCGAAATCAGTCTCTAATATCCAGGCTTTTCAAAGCGTCAACGAGACAAAAAATGTCTTCACGCGAATGCGCGGCGGTGAATGTGATGCGCAATCGGGCGGAACCTCGCGCAACGGACGGATATCGGATGGCCGGGACAAAAAGTTGTCTTTCGCGAAGTTTTGCCGCCGCATCGAGCGCTCTTTGTTCATCTCCTACGATGATGGGCTGAATGGGACTCAGGCGGCTTGTGCCGCTCGCCGTCGGGCCGCTTTTAGATTGGTATTGAAGGGCAGGGGAGCGTGCTGGATTTATTCCCGGATCGGATTGAAATTCCGATATGTTCGCCTGTAATTTTTTGCGCAGTTCTTTGCCTTCGGCCGATTGTACAAGACGAATTGCAGCCGTGGCGGCAGCCGCCGCGGCCGGGGCGGGTGCGGTCGAAAAAATAAAGGGACGCGCGCGATTGACCATAAAATCCACCAGCCGGCGCGAGCCGCAGATGCAACCGCCGGATGCGCCGAGCGCTTTGCCGAGGGTGGCCATTTGAAGTTCGACGCGATCGGTCAGGCCTAATTCCCCAATCAGCCCGCCGCCGTTCTCGCCAAAAATACCGGTAGCATGGGCCTCATCAACCATCAACCACGCGTGGTATTTGTCTTTGAGTTTGACGATCTCCCGAAGCGGCGCAATATCGCCGTCCATCGAGAAAATGGATTCCGTAACAATGAGAACGCGCCGGACAATTCGAGGCATCGTGTTTTGCGAGGCCCATTGCAATTTTTCTTCCAAATCCCCGACGTCGTTATGGCGAAACACGCGAATTTTTGCGCCGCTCAATTTAGCGGCATCCACGATGCACGCATGAACAAGCTTGTCCAAAATAATAATGTCATCCTTGCCGATTAGAGCGCCGATGGCGCCCTGCGCCGCGGCATAGCCGCTCGAAAATGCGATGGCGGCTTCGGTTTTTTTCAACCGGGCCAGCTCCGTTTCAAGTTCATGAAACGGCTTAAGCGAGCCGCAAATCAGCCTGGATGCTCCGGAGCCCGCGCCAAATGTATCCACCGCGCGAATGGCCGCTTCTATTAACGCCGGATGCGTGGCTAGTCCCAAATAATCGTTTGATGAAAAGTTGAGAAACGCTTTTCCGGCAATTTGAATTCGCGCAGATTGCGCGGAGTCGACCTGGCGCAACTCCCGAAAAAGATTCTGGTCACGGAGGGCGGTGAGGCGTTCCGCAAGGTCATGTTCAAATGAGTTCACTGCAATTGTTCGGGCGCGACTGCCCATTGCCCGCCAATCATTGAGGCTTTCACCGGCCCGGGAAAGGTCAAAACTGCCTCATCGACGTCTGAGATCCGGCCGGTGAAGGGAACCGCGATGAGATCTGCGCAAGCATAGCTGGAAATCTCCCCGACCTTCCCGGTCATGCCAAGGGCGCGCGCACCGTTCACGGTGGCCATTTGCAGAATGGTTTTAGCCGGGCACCCTGGATGGGCGCGTGACAAGGCCTGCATCTCCAAGAATAAATTCAATTCCAGGGTTTCTTTCCCGGTTTTGGCAACCGTGGCCAGGCTGTCGGTCCCCAGGCAAACATTTACCTTTGCTGCCAGCAATCTCTCCAACGGAAACGCTTGGTGCTGAAAATACGCGTGACTTCGCGGGCAATGAACGACGCTCGCCCCGCGTTTCGACAGCAGTTCGAGGTCCGCGTCATTGAGATAATTTGCGTGAACGGCGATGCAATTTTTTTCAGCGAGGCCTGCCCGTTCGACATGTTGAAACGGCGTGCCCAATCCGCAATCGGAATTGTCCCGCCCATTCTTCCTGAGCCAGTCAAACATCTCGCCGCGCGCGTGGGTGAACATGTCAAATTCCTGCTGGGATTCGGCCACATGTACGGCCGTGTGGAGTTTCTTCTCCCGCGCGGCAAGGGCGCAATGCCGGAGCAGCTCTGGCGACGTGGAGTAGGGGGCGTGGGGTGACAAGGCGGCTGCGCAGCGTCGATGCGCCATGGAATCAATTTTTCGCAATGCCTCCTCCAGAATTTCCAAGGCATCCCTTTTCGAACGCACGCTCGTCATTTCCAAAAACGACAGGACGCGCAGCGGGGTGGCGTCCCAAACCTCGGGCAGCAATTCCGGCGCGGCTTCGATGTCCGCAACGGTGGTTGTTCCCGATTGCAGCAGCATTTTTGCGCCATTAAGCCAGGAACGCGCATAATTGGAGTAACTCCATTCCGCCTTCGCCGCGAGCATCCAGGGAATCCAATCCGTGAATTTCTTTGGCGGCGGCCAGAAACCCGCCATATCGGTATAGTCCAGATGGCAGTGGGCATTGACCAATCCGGGTAAAAGGACAACATCGCCCAGGTCAAGGGTCGTCGCGGCGTTCGACGTGCGCAGCTCTTGTGGAACTCGTTCCCACGCGCCGGCGGCGATGATGCGATCTCCCAACACCACCACTGCCCCATTTTCAACGGCCGGAGCCGCGACCGGGAGAAGGGCGCGGGCACGCAGAATGAGTGCCTGGCTTGACAATGAGTTAAACTCCCACCTCGCGTTTGACCTGTTTCAATTTGGCCGCGTCCTTGTGTTTTCGCGCTTTGATTTTGCTGTGCCGCTTCCGGATTTGCTGTTCGATTTTCTTGGTGACGACGTCGATGGCCGCGTACAGGTCGCTTTCCCGCGCCTCTGCAAACAGATCGGGACCGCGCATGGCAATCTGCATCGAGCAATTGAATTGTCTTTCAGGCATGCGCCGGTGGTCGTGCTCCAGAGTGACCCGAGCGTCAACGGCCCGCCCATCCAGGTGATCCAGCTGTTCAATCCTTTTGACGACGCGATCTTCGAGAGTCTTCGTCAGAGTGACGTTGTGGGTAGAAAGTATCAATTTCATCATATTTAAGATGCAATCGGGCCGTTGAAAAATCCAGTAATTCCTGCGCCTATATTCTTGTCATTTAATTGAACTGAATTACAATGAGACACATGGCTCAAGGCTTACAACTGTCTCAGCGCCTGACGCAATCGCTGGTCCTGGCGCCGCAATTGCAGCAGTCGCTCGCATTGCTTCAGGCGCCCACCCTCGAATTGAAGGCGCTGGTGGAGCACGAAATGGAACAAAACCCGGTGCTTGAAGAGGTTGCGGCGACGGATACTGAACTGCGCGAAAAATCCGGTGACGACGACGCCTCGCCGACAGAATCATCCGAGGAAGCTTCATTCGATTCCTCTGTCGATAAAGGCACGAGCGATCCAGTGGACGACTTCCAGGCTGAATTTGAAAAACTCGTCCAGTTGGACCAGGAATGGCGAGACCATTTTTCACAAACCAACGTTCCCATCCGGCAATCCACCGAAGATGAAGAGAAGCGGCAATTCATGTTTGATTCACTGACTGCTGGGACTTCGCTGGCGGAATTTCTCATGGAACAGGTCCGGGAAACCGACTTGAACGAGGAGCAGCGCGCGCTCGCTGAAACCATCATCGGAAATATCGATGACTACGGTTATTTGAAAGCCACGGTTGAAGAAATCGCAGCCTCGACTCAGCAACCGGTCGAAAAAATTTCGGACGTCCTCAAGATCATCCAATCGTTTGACCCTCCCGGCATTGGCGCGCGTGATTTGCGCGAGTGCCTCATGCTGCAACTGGAACGCTCACGGCACCAGGAGTCTCTCGAATACGCGATTGTCCGGGACTTCATGGAAGCGCTCGGCAAACGGCGAATTCCGGAAATCGCCCGCGGTATCAACCGCAGCATCGTGGAAGTGCAGGAATCGCTGGCCAAAATCGCCCGACTCGAACCCCGGCCCGGCCGCGCATTTTTGCCCGATACCGACCAATATGTTTTGCCTGAGGTATTTGTCCAAAAGAATGGCGATGATTTTACCGTCACGACCAACGACGAATACATCCCGCACTTGCGAATCAGCAACGTGTACAAGGACCTCATGGCCCAGGGCGAGAATTCGAGCGAGGTAAAAAATTATATCCGGGAAAAAATTCGCGCCGGCAAATTCCTCATCAAAAGCCTTCACCAGCGCCAGCAAACCATCCTCAATATCGCCAAGGAAATCGTGAAGCGGCAGCGCGAGTTTATGGAAAAAGGCGTTTCATGCCTCAAGCCGATGACGATGGCGCAAATCGCTGAAGTCGTGGGCGTCCACGAAACAACCGTCAGTCGCGCGGTGTCCGGCAAATATATGCAGACGCCGCAGGGAATCTTCGAAATGAGGTTCTTCTTCACCGCCGGTCTTCAGACCGCCAGCGGCGACGGCGTATCCAATACCAGCGTCAAGGACATGATCGCCGATATCTTTAAGAACGAGGACGCCGGCAAGCCGTTGTCCGACCAGGAAGTGGTAAAAATGCTCTGCGAAAAGGGCATTACGATCGCGCGGCGCACTGTGGCGAAATATCGCGACGAA
>DASYZW010000082.1:0-2272 GCA_035945915.1 Verrucomicrobiia bacterium
GGTTCGCCCTACCGAATATTGGATTTGATACAGCCGGCGCCAAAAGAATTTTCTTGGGACTTGGACAGCGACCGTGCTAGAGTTTTAAAAGTAAAAGCGGTTCGCAGGCGGTGCTGATGGCCCATTGCGAAGAGTTTTACGCAAGCCGGGTGATCGGCGCATTAGCGCGCAAGCCGTGTGACGGAGGTTCTTCTGTTGCGGTCGGTTGAGATTCCCCGGGTTGGATTGGACAAATGTTCCACGTTTAGAAACGGTCATGACACATCATAAAGTCGAAGCACGAAAACAGGCGTTTAGCAAAATCTTCCGGTGGCAGTCGCCGAACGGGCACGTTCCGGCCAAAGTTGAGGTTGCCGGGACATTTTCACATTGGAAAAAATTACCACTGAAGCGGGAAATCTCCGGCGGGTGGCACCTGACGCTGCACGAAATCCCCGGCAACCGTACTCATCACTTCATGTTTTTTGCCGATGACCAGCCGGTGCAGGGCCAATCCGATGGACTCGCGGTTCCGCACGGGGCCGATGAGGAGCAATTTGCGATTACGACCGCCCGCGGCCCTCGAGTATTCATGCTCTTTTCGCAGACGAAGTGACAATGTGGTCATAAGGCATTCGTCCGCGTTGAATCGCCACCTTTGAAGTCCCAAAAGTGACGTTATTCTGCCCCTAAAGTGGACCTTTTTTCATTAGTCCCCTCGCAAAACGATGGTAGGATTCACGCATGGATCAAGAAGCTGCGTACTATATTTGGGGCGTTGACAATTCTCCATACGGTCCTGTCGAATTGTCCCTCATGGTGCAATGGATCGCGGAAGGCCGGGTCCTGGCAGACACCTGGGTCTTCGAGCGAAATGCGGACAAATGGGGAAAAGCATATCAATTTTCGGAACTTCAGGCGTATTTTGAAACTGCCGCGAAATCGGCGATGTCTCCCTCCCTCGCCCCGGGCTCTTTGCGGCGGATCAAGATTTTAGGGAATCTCAGCGATGTGCAACTCGCGCGTCTGTCGGATTTCATGGAGCCGCAGGAATGGCCGGCGAATGGAGTTGTGTTTCGTCACGGCGAGATGGGGGACGGGATGTTCCTTGTCTTAAACGGCGAATTGCGCGCCCGAATGATGAACGGCGACATGGAAACGATCCTGGCAACCTTCCGCACAGGCGATTTTTTCGGGGACATGGCGCTCTTCGATAACGGTCCCCGTTCGGCAGACGTGGCCGCCAGCATCGACAGCAGCCTGATCAAGATTTCGTCCGCGAATTTTTATCGCCTCGTACGTGAAGCTCCGGCGCTGGCGACACCTTTTTTGCAGGCCGCGGCCCGCACGCTTTCGTCCCGCATTCGCGCCGACAACAAGCGATTGCTCCAGGTGTCTGAACAGTTCGCCATGAGCCGATTCCTTTAGGTCGGGAGGGTGGCTTTCCGTTCCCCGGTTATGAATTAGTTCGTGCGTCCTTTTCGCGCATTTTCCGCGCGCTTTCCACGCGGTGACGGCGCACCGCACCATCCCTACCCTTCTTAGCGAGAATATCGGTCGATCGCTGTGGTTAAGTTATCTTCGGCCGGGCTTCGTGGAACCTCGTGCCCAAATAATATTTCATCCATAGAGACCGGGTGCCCGTAATAAACGGCGTTTGCGTCCTTGTCCGCCTTCACGGAGCCTCCCTTTAGCGACGCTCCCGCATACAAACCATTACGTTCGCCATAGACCAGGACGGATGGATGGGACTCCATTGAGGCTTCGGCGCCGGTGTGCCGGCTGCCGGCGGTCCCGGACGCCTGCGCGCCGAAGTCCATGACCGGTTGCTTGAGCGTTTCGACCGAGGCCGGTGACATCAAAAGCACGATATAGAAATCCCTGGTGCCGCCAATTTGCGGGCCAAGGCTGGCCCCGACCGAACTGACAAAGCCCGCCGGGCTCCAGCCACCGGATGCGTTGCGGACCAGCGCCATGCCATTCCCGCTATGAAAACCCAAAAAGAGCGCGCCGCGGGTTCGGTCCAGCAAAACAATGCCTTGCGCCTGTGCCAATTCGCCGGCCGGCACGCGCGTGGCCGGATTTTGTTCCATAGCGGTGAATTTTTCCGTGAGCGATGCCACCCGATCGTCCAACTGCGCCCGGTCAGTGGCGCAGGCTGAACAGGCCAATCCCAGTACCAACAAACCTAATATCGTCGTTTTCATAACCCTTTCCTTTGTTTTGTCCCCGCAAATAACATGAACCCCGCCTCCGGAAATATCAAATGGCCGATCACGATTTTTTTTGAATT
>DASYZW010000083.1:0-9639 GCA_035945915.1 Verrucomicrobiia bacterium
TTACACCCCTTCTAAAATCTCGAAAATCTAAAATCCCCAATAGACACGGCCACTTTAGCGCGCCCGCCAGCCGATTTCCCGCTCGTTTACACGTTTACTTTACTACACAAAAAAAATGTGCGGAATCTCTTTGAATCGCCCAAACTCCCTGCTTCTAAAAGGAGTTTGGGCAACACGCCCGTGAGCTTGCTCTAACGAAACTCCTGCTTGGATAAACCCTCGCTCAACGCCAATAAACGCGGATACACGAAAATTCTACCAACGGGCGCTTGCGTCTTGGACTGCGGTGGCCGCGACACGAACCCCGAAAGCTTTCGGGGCCCCTTTCGTCATACCCCGTCGCTCATGGCACTGCTTTTGAACCTTTGCTTTCCGGTTAAATCCAAAATTCAGTTCATTCTGTTAATCCTTGCGAGGCCGACGTTCGGCCCAAATCCCTTCGTTTCCTCCTTCCTCTCTAAAATTTGTCAATTTCCCAACAAATTCGACATTTTGAGCTTCGTTTCCTCGTTTCCTTGCCTATACCCAAAAAATGTGCAACGGGGGGCCCGATACGGTGGGCCACGACGTGCCCGTCGTGACGGCGCGCACCCGCAAGTCGCCCCTCACGCTCCTGCCCTCTTATAGCCTTCTTGACGAAGGAGGGTCAACCCTTCAACGCCCCACCGCTCCTGTCAGGTTTTATCCTACAAAAAATTAGGCCGCGCCTGACAGACACAACTACGTCGCCTAAAGCACACTGGCCGAATGAAAAGTGTGTTTCGATCTAGAGCGGCCCTGCTCGTCGCAACCATTCTCGCGGCTTGCGTTTCTTCGGCGTTCATGGGAATTGGCTGCGGCCGCCAGGATGACACTCCTGTCGCGCCTTCGACGATGGATTCGGCGTCAACGAACTCAGGACCGCCCGTCGTTCAATTGACGGGAGACCAACTCAACTCCATTAAAATCGGCCCGGTCGCCACCTATGCATTTCCGGTCGAAAAAACCGGTATCGGTGGAATCGACTTCGAAAATGACCTGTATTCCGACAGCGCCCTTTCAACTTCGGTTTATTCGCCCCTGGCGGGAACGATTTCGCAAATGCTCGTGGAATTAGGTGATCCAGTCCAAAAAGGACAGCCTCTTTATACCGTTCAGACTGGCTCATCTAATATTACGATTTGCAGCCCGATAACCGGCCAGGTTTCTGCGGTGAACGCTTCGGCGGGTGTGCCGGTTTCGCCCGGTGCCCTTCCGGCGCCATGTGCCGTCGCCGATGTTTCGGTCAAATGGCTCCTCGCAAATGTGCCCGAAAGCGATCTCCCGTCGTACCACCCGGGTAATCCCGTCAAGGCTACCGTTGCGGCTTATCCGGGCCGAATCTTTATGGGCACGGTCTCTAAGATTTATCCGGACGTTGACGCCAATACCCACCGTGTCACGGTTCGCTGCCGGATTTCCGATCCAGAAAATGTGTTGCGGGCTGGCATGCTTGCCGATTTCACAGTGACCGTCAATAAATCGGTCCGGTCCCTCGCCGTTCCTGCAAACGGGATTGTCCGGGAAGGCGACGGCACCATGACGGCCTGGGTCACAACCGACCGTACTCATTTCACTCAAAGGGTCGTAAAAATCGGACTGCAGGAACAAGGCATGGACCAAATTCTGGACGGCTTGCGGGCCGGCGAACTCGTCGTAACCGACGGCGCAATCTTCCTCGACAATATGCTCCAGGCACCTGCGGATGATTAAACGCCGAAATTGCGGGCGCTCCAACGTTTAACGTTTCAACGTATCCAATGCTAAATTCCATCATCGCCTTTTGCCTCAGCCGCCGCGCCGTCGTCGTGTTCGGATTGCTGCTGTTTGCGGGGGCCGGGTACGTGGCCTTTGAAACATTGGATATCGAGGCTTATCCCAATCCCACCCCGGTGATTCTGGAAATCACGGCGCAGGCGCCGGGCCTCTCCGCCAGTGAAATGGAGCGGTATTATACGATTCCAATTGAAAATGGCCTCTACACCGTCCCGGGCATAGACGTCATTCGTTCGACGTCATTCTATGGTCTCTCCTTTGTCAGGGTCGTTTTCAAATACGGCATTGATTATGACTTCGCCTTTGCCCAATCGGCTATCGCGCTGCAACAAAATGTGACGCTTCCTGGCGGTGTCGTCCCGAATATCCAGCAAAATAGCGGCACTGGCGAAATCCTGCGCTATCAGGTCGTCGGTCCGCCGCACTTCGGCATCGGCAATCTGCGCACCGTCCAGGATTGGATTGTTCAGCGCCGTCTTTTGCAGGTTCACGGCGTCGTCCAGGTCAATAGTTGGGGCGGCCCAACCAAGGAATTTGATGTGCAGGTGGATCCGCGCAAATTGGAGGCCTTCAATCTCACCGTGCCGCAAATCATTACCGCCCTTGGCAACGCCAATATCAACGTCGGCGGACGCGAAATTACCATCGGCCAGCAGTCCATTAACATCCGGGGCATCGGCCAGATTGACGACGGAGGCAATGATGACCTCACGCAAGGCTACCGGGTGGGGGACATCGAAAACATCGTCCTGTCTCAAAGCAACGGCGTGCCGGTGCTGGTGAAAGATGTGGCAAAGGTCAGCGTTGGCTACCGTCCCAGGCTCGGAATTGCCGGTCGTGACAATGAAGACGACATCGTTTTCGGGATCATCGTCATGGGCCGGACCTATCAGACCGATAAAGTGCTGCCGAATATTTTGGCCGAAATCAATCGCCTGAACCATGACGGCAGCTTGCCTGCCGGCGTGCGGGTAAGGCCATTCTACGATCGCGGTTCGCTGGTCTCCGTCACCACGCATACCGTTTTGCACAATCTGATCTTCGGTTGCCTCCTCATTTTCATCATTCAATGGATTTTCCTGGGAAACCTGCGCAGCGCCATTCTCGTGGGCCTCAATATCCCGTTTGCGCTTACCTTTGCCATTATCCTGCTCGACCTCCGCGGCGAAAGCGCAAATCTTCTATCGTTGGGGGCTGTCGACTTCGGAATCATTGTCGATTCCGCCGTCATTCTGGTCGAAAACATCTTTCGAAATTTCCAAAAGACCCCCGAAGAACAGCATAGCCTCCTGCAACGGCTGGCGGCGGGTTTTTGGGGAGCCGTCCCGGCGCACAAGGAGGATTATTCGCTGCCGCATCGCAGTTGGACGCACCGATTGTGGCTGATCCTGGCCAGTGCCATGGAGATCAATAAAGCCGTGTTGTTTTCAATCCTCATCATCGTGGCCGCATTTGTGCCTTTATTCACGATGCAAGGCGTTGAGGGCGCGATTTTTGGCCCGATGGCGCGCACCTATGCGTACGCGCTGGCCGGCGCGTTGATCGGCACCTTTACCGTTACGCCAGTGCTCGCCTCCTTCCTCCTGCCGGAGCATTTGAAAGAAACTGAAACGATCATCGTTCGCGCCCTGCACCGTCTTTATAATCCGCTGTTGCGATTTGCTCTCGCCCGCCGGGCCATCGTCACAGCGACTGGAATTATTTTTCTCGGCATTGCCGCTTTCTTTGCGTCGCGGCTCGGCAGTGAGTTTTTACCCGCTCTCGACGAAGGCAACCTTTGGATCCGCGCCGAACTGCCGATGACCACCTCGCTCGAAGACGGCCAGGCCGCGACCCGAAAAATGCGCGCGATTTTAATGAAATATCCCGAGGTCATTACGGTCGTTTCACAGCACGGCCGGCCCGATGACGGCAGCGATGCCTCGCCGTTTTCCAATGTAGAGTTATTCGTGCCGCTGAAGCCGTACCGCCAATGGCCCGCGGGAATGACCAAGGATAAATTGATTAGCCAGGCGCTGGCGGAGTTTGAAAATGAGTTGCCCGGCGTCAATTTCAATTTTTCGCAATATATCCAGGACAACATCGAAGAAGGCATTTCCGGCGTCAAAGGCGCCAACTCAGTCAAAATTGTCGGCCCGAATCTGCAGACGCTCACCGACCTGGCCAATGCCGTGCGCGATCAAATGGCAAAGGTTCGCGGCGTGAGCGACCTTGGCATCTTCCCCGTTTTGGGCCAGCCGAACCTGGACATCACCATTGACCGCGCCAGGGCCGCGCGCTTCGGCCTTAATACCGGCGATATCAACAATGTCATCCAGGCGGCGTTGGGCGGCACAACGGCAACAACAGTGCTCGAGGGCGACCGCCAATTTGCCGTCGTCGTCCGGTATCCGGCTGAATATCGCGATACCGTCGAGAAGATCCGAAATATCCGTGTGGCATATCAAACCGGCGGCGGAGGAAATGCATATATTCCTTTGAGTGAGTTGGCCCGCATTACGCTCGATACCGGCGCGTCCTGGATTTATCACGAAGGCGGCGAACGCTTTATCCCCGTTAAATTCAGCGTCCGTGGCCGTGACCTGGGCGGGACGGTCGCTGAAGCGCAGGCTCGTATTGCCTCAAATATAAAACTGCCTTCCGGCTATCACCTGGTTTGGTCCGGCGAATTCGGCGAGTTGCAAAATGCCAAGAAACGCCTGGAAATTATCGTTCCGGTCAGTCTTGTCCTTATCCTCGGTTTGCTCTACAGCTTGTTCAATTCCATCCGGGAATGCTTGCTTTCGCTCGCCGGAATTCCCTTCACCGCCGCCGGCGGAGCCCTTGCGCTTTATCTCGCGGGCATCAATTTCAGCATTTCCGCCGCGATCGGTTTCATTTCGCTATTCGGTGTATCAGTCATGATTGGAATTCTGCTGATCACCCACTATAAACAGGCCCGGCATCGCGCGGGGACGCCCGCCGAGGCCATGTTCACCGCGGCGACCACGCTGATGCGTCCCTTGCTCATGATGAGCCTTTCAGCGGCTATCGGACTTTTCCCGGCAGCCATTTCCCGCGGCATCGGAAGCGAAGTACAGCGTCCGCTGGCCACGGTCGTTGTCGGCGGAATGTTGTTCGGCGCGATCATGCTCCTCCTGGTAGTCCCGGCCCTGAATGTCATTTGCCTGAGCAACGGAAAAGAAAACGCCACCGGCGAAAAGGAGGTCAAATGATAATACATTTGGTTCAACGATTGCAAAATTTCGGCCTCCTGATTTTGTCATGCCGGGAGGCCTGGAACCGGGGAGGAAACGGCCCATCAGGACGGGCCGCGAGCTGGTGCGGGGACTTTCGTTCCCCGCGCCAGCCCAAGTTCATCAAGCGCCACAACGCTCCAACGTTCCAACGCTTTATCCCTATTCTGTTCGCCGCGACGATAATAATGGCCGGCTGCACCGTCGGCCCGACTTTCAAAAAGACCGCCGCCCCAAGTCAAACTCGCTATACTCCCGCGCCGCTCCCGGCCCAAACCGTTGCCACGACAAATGTGATGGGCGGCGACTCCCAGCGCTTCGTCGAAGGCATGGACATTCCGGGCCAATGGTGGACGTTGTTCCACTCCAAACCGCTCGACGATTTAATCCAGCGTGCGTTGACTAATAGCCCGGACCTCGCGGCGGCGCAAGCCGCCCTGGCCGGCGCTCATGAAAATCTCCTCGCTCAAAACGGCGCTTATTATCCGTCCGCTAACGCCAGTTTTTCGGCCACCCGCCAAAGAACATCTCACGAAATCGCGCCCGTTCCCAATGCGAACCAATTCAATTTCAGCTTATTTACGCCCGAGGTGAGCGTGGCCTATTCGCCCGACGTTTTCGGCCTGAACCGCCGAACCGTCGAATTGTTGAAAGCGCAGGAAAATGGCGCGCGCTTCGCGCTCGCGGCGGCCCATGTCACTTTAAGCGCAAATATCGTGGTCGCGGCTGTCCAGGAGGCATCGTTGCGCGCGCAAATCAATGCTTCGCTTCGGATCATCGCGATCAATGAAAACATCCTGCAGGTCCAGCGAAGTCAATACGCCAAAGGCGCCGTCACGCGAGCCGCCCTCGCCGCGCAGGAATCGCAATTGGCCCAATCGGAAGCCGCCCTGCCTCCACTGAAAAACCAACTGGCGCAGGTTCGCGATCAGTTGGCCGCCCTTTCAGGAGGATTTCCCGGCGATGGTTTGCCGGAAACGTTTGATCTCGCCGCCCTGCAATTGCCCCGCGATCTGCCCGTGACTCTGCCATCTCAATTGGTCGCACAGCGTCCCGATATCCGTCAGGCGGAAGAAAATCTTCATAGCGCATCCGCCCTCATCGGCGTCGCAATTGCCCATCGCATTCCCAATATTACCCTCACGGCCAATGCCGGCACTATGGCATTGACCGCCGGCGAAATTTTTTCGGGCGGCGCCGGCATGTGGGACATTGGCGCGGGCATCACGCAGCCGATTTTTGAAGGCGGCGCCTTGCTCCACCAGGAACGCGCCGCGCGCGACGCCTGCGCCCAGGCCGCCGCCCAATATCGCAGCACCGTCATTACCGCTTTCCAGAATGTCGCCGACACTTTGAATGCTCTCCAGCATGACGCCGAAACCTTGCAGTCCGCTGCAACTGCCGCCAATGCCGCAAGGATTTCACTCGACCTCACGCGCCGGCAATTGGAAGTCGGAGGCGCGGGTTACCTCGACGTTCTGAACGCCGAACAAACGTATCAACAAGCCAATATTGCCCTCATTCAGGCCCGGGCCAATAGGTATTCAGACACCGCCGCATTGTTCCAGGCCCTCGGCGGCGGGTGGTGGAATGCCGGCCCCGCCCAACCATTCTAACGGTCCAATGCCAACGTTTTAACATTTCAACGAGCCAACGTTCATGCTTCAATCGTTGAATCGTCAAAGAACTCGGCGGCGCGGCAAAGTCGCCTTGCGGCAATGAGAATCGCAATCGGCCTTGGCTGGTTACTGTTACTGGCTTGCATCCTTTCCTCCTCATGCGAGGCGGGAATCGACTGGCGATTGTCATTCGTTCCCCTTGACCCGTGGCGAACGACGAATGGCCAAACCAATTACGTAAAATTAAATGGCGTCCAATTTTGCGGCAGGATCGTCGATGTCACCCCGCACGGCATTCGCATGGAGGGCGAATGGGGTGAATTGGGAACCATATACTTTCCGAAGAATGGCTGGAGTTTTCTGCCCGAGCCGCCGCATTATCCGGAATTCTTCGTCACAAATTATCCCTATCGGGCGGCCGTTGGCGGCATTATCCCCTCGGCCACCCGGCTAATGGCCTGGGTTTCCGGCGCCTACACCTATCAAACCGCCAGGGGCGGTCCGCGCACCATTCGCGAACTCGATTATGGCACTCCCTGCGGCCCAAATCCCGTCCTGCTCGCGGCCATGCAAAAACAATTGCAGGAAGCCGAGGCGCTGCGACGCGAAAAAGAAAAACGAAGGATCGAAATTTTGCAGAAGGACGCCGCGAGAGGTGACAGTTCGGCGCAATACAGCCTGGGCGTTCATTACTTGCACGGACTTGGCTGCGAAACCAACCAGGTCATGGGAATTTTTTGGCTCCTGAAGGCCCAGGAACAGGGCAACATGGAAGCCTCCAACGAATTACAGGAAATTCAATTAGAATCCGCTAACCCTCAAACGCTGAAACATTGAATTAAAACGTTGGCCGCGAATACTCCACGCTTCCACCAACTGCGCTCGCGTCCCGGACTCGTAGCAGCAAGCGTGAGCTTGCTCTGACTAGTCTTCCACTTCTGATATTTCCCTCCCATTCCTCTCGGCGTTCTCCTGTTCAGGCTAGCCCAGCGTCACCACGTATCGCTCATGTGTAATGACAAAGCTGAAAAACTAGAAACGTAGTCTCCTTTTTGGCACAATGCTGGTCGATGCGCGAAAAATTTCAGGTTTGGGCTGAATCCCTCGAAACGTTTGCTCTCGAAGTCATCTTTGAACAACGTCACGATTTCAAGGCCAGGGTCACGCGCGCGCTTCTGTTCGGGCTTTCCAAGGTCTTTCACATTGGCGTCAACATTCGCCGCTGGCTCTATAACTACCGCATTTTGCGCGATAAAACGCTCGGCGTGCAGGTCATCGCCATCGGAAATTTAACCGTCGGCGGTACCGGAAAGACGCCGGTCGTCGAAAAATTCGCCCGCGAATTGCGCGACGCCGGCCGCAACGTCGCCATCCTTTCCCGCGGTTATCGTTCCAAACCCAAGCCTTTCCATCAGTGGTTTTTCGACAAAATCTTTCTGCGCGAAGACCACACTCCACCCCGCGTGGTCTCGGACGGCAAATCGCTCCTGCTCGATTCCGAAATGGCAGGTGATGAACCGTACATGCTGGCCTCGAACCTGCGTGATGTCGTCGTGCTGGTGGACAAGGACCGCGTTAAGAGCGGCCGTTACGCGATTGAAAAATTCGGGTGCGATACACTGTTGCTGGATGATGGCTTCCAATATTGGAACTTGCGCGGCCGGCGCCACGACGTGGTATTGATCGACCGGCAGCAGCCCTTCGGCAACGAACATCTGCTCCCTCGCGGCACGCTGCGCGAACCGCCGTCGCACCTCTCGCGGGCGCAGACAATTTTTATCACCAAAAGCAACGGCAACACCTCCGAGTTGCGCGAGCGCATCGCCCGGTTCAATGCCGACGCCGCGGTCATCGAGTGCGTCCATCAACCGCTTTATTTTGAGGACATTTTTACGGGCGAACGCAAGGACCTGGAATTTGTGCGCGGCATGAAGGCGGCGTCCTTGAGCGGGATCGCGCAGCCGGAGAGCTTTGAGCAAAGCCTGGTTTCCCTCGGCGTGGAGCTGGTTTATTCCAAGCGTTTCGCCGATCATCACCGTTTTACGCAACAGGAAGTATTGAACGCGATCAACCGCGGCAAGAAGCGGCAGGCCGGGATCATAATAACGACGCAAAAGGATGCGGTCCGGTTTCCGAAAATCGACCGCCGCGACCTGCTGATTTATTTCATGCGGGTGGAAATCCGCATCGTGAGCGGCGCGAACGACTTCCAGGATTGCGTTCGAAAAATCTGTTTCAAATGATCATCGTATACTATCTGGCCCGTGCGCTGATTGCGCTTTTACAATGCCTTCCTCTGCCGCTGGTAGCGCGGCTTGGCCGCTGGGGCGGGGGATTGGCCTACCGGCTCGATGGCCGGCACCGGCGCGTCGCCCTCGAGAATTTGCAAATGTGTTTCGGCGACGAAATGACGTCCGCGGAAATAACCGGGCTTGCCATGGAGAATTTTCGCCGCCTGGGCGAGAATTATTGCTGCGCCATCAAGACCGCGGCGATGAGCATGGACCAACTCCGTCCATACGTGGAATTCGATCGTCCGGAACGACTCTTGCCGCCCCGGCGCATGGTCATGGCCATCGGCCATTTCGGAAATTTTGAACTCTACGCGAGATTTCAAAATGTTTCCCCCGAGTACCAATGCGCGACTACGTATCGCGCGCTCAAACAGCCTGAATTGAACCGGCTGTTGCAAAAGGTCCGTGAAAAATCGGGCTGCCTTTTTTTTGAGCGGCGCACCGACGGCCCGATGCTTCGCGCCGCGATGATTAATTCAAATTTGTTGCTGGGATTGCTGGCCGACCAGAGTTCGCGCGGCTTGCGCGCGCCGTTTTTTGGGCACGATTGCGATACCGGCCTCGCGCCCGCCGTTTTTGCGTTGAGATATGATTGCGAGCTATACACCGCATTTTGTTTTCGCATCGCACCGGCCAAATGGCGGCTGGAATTGGGCGACAAAATTTCCACCCGCGAAAATGACGCTCCTCGTTCCA
>DASYZW010000084.1:0-1529 GCA_035945915.1 Verrucomicrobiia bacterium
ATTCCCGGCCCCATTCGTTGAAGCGCGGTTTCATTTTAGACGATGTCTGTCCATTACCCGTCTCACTCAGATTGGGTCGTGGTTCTGTTTCACCAGCCGCCAGCGGCGGCTGGTAATTGAGTCCAGACGCAGTCTGGTCGCGGAAGTCCGCAAAGGTTTCGAGGGTGGTCGCGCCCGGCGGCATCCGCTCGGCCCGAAATTTCTGCAACGCCATTGCGTGCCGGGCGATGTTGAGCAACTGGTCGTGCCGCTTCTTCTGCCAGTCCTGGAATGAATCCTCGTAAAGCAGGTTCAGGTATTTGGCGATCTGCGCCTGCCGCAACATTTGTTTGTCCTCCTGACTGGAGGTGCCAATCATGCGCGCGACCAGCGCAGTGGCGGCGGAAAGATGGTCGGGGGTGAGCGGCAATCCTTTCGTGTCGAGATAATTGATGGTCAGATCACCGTCGGGATGAATGATAATGGGCCGTGCGCCTTCCTCCACCGTTTGGGTGTAGATGCCGTAGGACAATCCCTCTTCGATGATGACGGTATAGGCGAAATAACCTTCAGTCTGCGATAGCAGGTCGCAAACGGTCACAGACTTGCCCGCGCCGGACATCCCCAATAACACGGCGTGTTGGGGCGATTGATTTTCTTTCGAGCCGGAGAAAGTTTCGACGCCAACCAGATTGTTGTTCGGGCCATCGTAGATGGCTTCAGCGCTGGCAAGATGTCCGGTGAACGTGCTGGTGACCGGCAGCATGTCGGCCAGGTAACGGTGCTCGGAATAGAGCTTGCGGTGCTCGTAACGGCCCCACGTCCAGCCCGGCCAGGTCTGGAAAAACAGGTTTTTGGACGTGCTGGGCAGGTTGCTCTCAAAATACTGCGCCGAATTCATCGAATTGACGGCATTCTTGATGGCGCCGGCCTTGGCGTTGAGGCCGTCCTTGGATTTGTCCCAGACCCGGATGACAAAGAGGGCGTTGAAAGGGATCGTCTGTCCCTGCATGAGCGCGTGGATTTTCTTCTGCTTCTTCTCCATGACGGTCAGCAGCGAGATTTTCTTTTCACTGGCGTAATCGCCGGCCACACGGTCGTGTTCCTTTTCTTCCTTGTTGATTTCCCGCGTGATGGGCAGCGGGTCAACGTTGACGGTGATGGTGTAATCCAGCAGCCGCAGATTGGTGAGCCGCTGGATAATGCCCGGATAAGTGCTGCGCGGCCACCGGGTCAGGACGATAACGGAGTGATAATGGCCATCCAGGTAAAACCCGAAATCACTCTGGCCGTTGCCCTCGCTGTGCCAGC
Source organism: Verrucomicrobiia bacterium (assembly GCA_035945915.1). Lineage (GTDB taxonomy): Bacteria > Verrucomicrobiota > Verrucomicrobiia > Limisphaerales > UBA11358 > UBA11358. Next base: position 1,291 of record DASYZW010000084.1, read on the forward strand.
AATTTTCCTGAATCGAAAGTTCAGGTGTAAAATCCTGCGATGTATCAAAATCAAAACGGTCGGCCAGCGACGGGTTCAGGAAACTTTTGTAATGCCTGAAATGGTCAAGGTCGCTCATGGGCAGCACGCGCGTGCCGGCGGAAGCGAAGATTTCCTTGAGTAGATGATGAACATGCTCGAATTCGGTCTGCAACTGATCCAACAGCGTCAGGTAATACGCTCGCAAGGCGGCGTTGGTG
>DASYZW010000085.1:0-4737 GCA_035945915.1 Verrucomicrobiia bacterium
AGGAGCGCAGGACGTGGAAGTCGCAGTCGTCTGGGATCCTCCGTGGAATCCCGGAATGATGAGCGAGGCCGGGCGCGAGGCCGTCGGGTTGAAGTAATTTCAAACAAAACAAACAAAAACAAAACAGAATATGCAAATTGAAAACCGCGCCGGCGCTGACAAAGTGATGGATGTTCGCCCGATTCCCTGCTCCATCAAACATGGTCTGATCATCCGCACCTGGCAGAAACTGGCCGTTGGCGACCATTTTATACTGCTCAATGACCATGACCCGGTGCCGTTGCGCTACCAATTCGCGGCACAATGGCCGGACACATTCACCTGGGAACATTTGGCAAACGGACCGAAAGAATTTCGCGTAAAAATTACCAAGCTCAAACCATTGGAAGAACCGTCTGAATCCACAGCAGCCACGGCATGCGGAGGGCAATAAGATGGCCGCCATGGCGACCATCTCTGAGAGATTCAATCTCCGCGAAGTCGTCAAATTGACTTTGCCGAAAGAGCACGGCAGTTGGTCGCTGGCGTTGGAGCCATTGGCATTGGGAATATTGGTCGCGCCGTCGGCGGCAGGCGGCGCGCTCCTTTCCACCGCGGTTGCCGGTTTCTTTCTGCGCCGCCCTTTAAAGCTGGTTTTTTCGCGCAAGCCCGATCCCAGGATTCCACTGGCGTCGGGCGTCGTTATTACCCTGGTGACGCTGGCAATCGCCGGCCTTTTCCTCGTCGCAGCCAGTGTCGGCATAAAAAGCCTTTGGTTACTGATTCCGTCGGCGGTTACGGGTATTGGATTTGCCTGGTTCGATTCGCGCAATGAAGGTCGGGACGGAGCGGCAGAATTGTGCGGTTCCATTGCATTTGGCATTCTCCCGTTTACGTTTGCCAAATTGGCGGGCTGGTCCACGCTTGGTTCCGTGGCCCTGGGATTGGTGATGCTCATCCGTTCGGCGCCAACAGTTCTATTTGTGCGAACCTATTTGCGCCGAAATAAGGGGCACAAGGCAGGCCGATTGCCGGCCTTCATCGCTTCGTTGTCGGGACTCGTCCTGACCGGATGGCTGGTTTTCGCGCATTTGGCGCCATGGCCGGCATTGGTCATCGCAGTTTTTCTCGCCTCGAGAACAATTTGGATTCTTGGAGGCAATCGCCGGTTCAGCGCCAAAAAGGTAGGCATTGCCGAATTGGCGTTTGGAGTTGTCATGGTCTTTACCTTAGCTTTGACTTGGAAATCTCATTAGCTTTCCGTGGTAAAGCCGCCCGCCTAAAATCTTCAAACGAATTGACCCGCGTCAAATCTTTTCCCCGGGGTTTAGGTACAGTTGTTATGCAAGTTAAAGTTTGCATTTATGAACAACGAAACCCTGACACCGCCGGAAACCGGGGCAGAAACCCCGGCGAAAAAACCTACCATTGTCTATGCCTGCTCTGGCTGTTCGGATGCGGGTGAAATCGCCGACCGCGTGGCGCGGCGTCTGACTCGGGAAGGCGCGGCGCAAATGTCCTGCCTGGCTGGAATCGGGGGGCGGGTAAAGAGCCTGGTAATGAAGGCCGAAAATGCCGAGCGCATTTTAGTGGTGGACGGTTGCCCGCTGAATTGCGCCGCTCATACGTTAAAGCTGGCCGGCTTCAAAGACTTTGATCATCTGGAACTTCACAAAATCGGCATTCGCAAAGGTTCCTGTCCGGTAACGGATGAGCGCGTCAGCGCGGGGGTTGAGGCGGCAAAACAGATTATCTCCAAACCTCAAGAAACAAAGGCTGATTCCGCGAATCTGGCGGCATCACTGTCGGTGGATAACCGCGAATTGGCTTCGAAATGACAATAGACGGTTGATTAAAACCAATTGCGGAGAAGAACACAATACATCGCTGTACGATACTTTTGAAACAATTGAAGACAAAAACGAAATAATGAAAATGACGATTGTTAAAAATATTGGCATGGCCGCAGTCCTGTTGGCTTTTGCCGCGGCAGATCCTGTCACAGCCCGGGACCAACCCCTGCCTGAGATCACCGGCCAGGAAAACGCCGTTCTTGCCGAAGCACCCAATGTCCCGCCGACCATAATGCGCAAGCACGCGACGAAAGTGGTCATCCATCTTGAAGTGAAAGAAATTACAAAACGGCTAGCCGACGGAGTCCAATACACGTTCTGGACTTTCGGCGGGAATGTGCCCGGCAGTTTCATTCGCATCCGGGAAGGTGACCTCGTGGAATTTCATTTGCACAACAATCAAAACAATAAAATGCCGCACAACATCGACCTGCATGCCGTCAGCGGGCCGGGTGGCGGAGCGGGCGCTTCCTTTACTGCTCCGGGGCATTCCTCCCAGTTTTCTTTCCGCGCGCTAAATCCTGGACTTTATGTTTATCACTGCGCCACTGCGCCCGTGGGCATGCATATTGCCAACGGAATGTATGGGCTGATTTTAGTGGAGCCCAAAGAAGGTTTACCTCCTGTCGATCGCGAGTTCTACGTCATGCAGGGGGAATTTTACACGGCCGGTAAATTCGGCGATGGCGGCTTGCAGTCCTTTGACATGGATAAAGCAGTAGACGAACGCCCGCCGTATGTTGTGTTTAACGGCGCCGTTGGAGCGCTGGCCGGCAGCAACGCTTTGACCGCTGAAGTGGGTGAGAAAATTCGCATCTTCGTTGGTAATGGCGGTCCGAACCTCGACAGCTCCTTCCACGTCATTGGAAATATTTTCGACACGGTATATGAAGATGGTGGCACCACACCGATGCATAATGTTCAGACCGTCCTAATACCGGCCGGTGGTTCGGCAATCGTTGAATTCCAACCCAAAGTCCCAGGCGCCTATAGTTTCGTCGACCACTCGATCTTTCGTGCTTTCAATAAAGGCGCAATGGGAACCTTGAATGTCACCGGCGAGGCAAATCCGCTGGTCTTCACAGGCAAGCAAAGCGACACGCTTTTCGCAGGTAGTGCGATTACGAATATCCTGGCAACCACCCCATCAGGGCTGATTGCCCCAACAACCCCTGCGAAATCAGACCCGGTCGCGCCCGGTTCACCGTCTCAGCAGCAGATGGATAATGGCCGCGCAGTCTTTAACCAAATCTGTTACGTTTGTCATCAGTCCAATGGGCTTGGCGTTCCCAATCAAATCCCGCCACTGGCCGGTTCCGATTTTTTAAAGAATAGCGCCGTCGACGCAATTCATACCGTGATTCAAGGCCGCACCGGCCAAATCGTCGTAAACGGCCAAACGTATAACGCTACGATGGTTCCCCAAGGCTATTTGAGTGATCAACAAATTTCAGACGTTCTCACGTTTGTCCGAAACAACTGGGGTAATAAGGGAGAGGTCATAACAGCAAGCCAGGTCCACGCCGCGCGGCAAGACCCGATTGCAAATTCCGCGGTCCCAAAGCAAAGCTCATTTGAATGATACCGGGATGAAAGCGGAGACATTCAATACGAAAAGAAAAGCGGCAAAAGTTAATTTTGGCATGCGGATTCTTTGCATCCTTTTGCTCATGCTTTCAATGGTTGCTCGCGCGGACACAAATATGGCCGTGATTCCGCAAGGCGTCTATCATCCGCTTATCAGGTCCAGTACGGATTCGGCGGAGATTCCCGTGAAAGTATTCGATCTGGATGTTTTTCCCGTATCGAATCACGATTTTCTGGCATTCGTCCGCGCCAACCCGCGCTGGCAGCGGTCCCAGGTCAGCCGGTTGTTCGCCGATGAATCATATTTGAAAAACTGGGCCGGAGATTTGGAGTTGGGCAGTAACGCACCGGCAAATGCCCCGGTCGTTTACGTTTCCTGGTTCGCGGCAAAGGCGTACGCTCAGTGGCAGGGTAAACGCCTGCCAACAGTAGCTGAATGGGAATATGCCGCGATCGCAAGTGCAACTCAGGCCAACGGAGAAAATGACCCCGCGTTTAAAAATGAAGTCCTGAGCTGGTATGCGGAATCCACTGCAACCGAATTTTTACCTGTAAATGGAGGAATGCCCAACTTGTACGGCGTCCGAAACCTGCACGGGTTGATTTGGGAATGGACGGCGGACTTCAACTCGGCGCTCATCGGGGGCGATTCGGGCAGCGGCCTGGACGGCAGGCTATTTTGCGGCGCAAGCGCTCAAAATTCCCAAAACGTGGACGATTATCCCGCCTTTATGCGATACGCCTTTCGTAGCAGCCTTAAAGCGGATTATTGCGTCCACAATCTCGGCTTTCGATGCGCGAAAGACCTATCAAAATGAAAACAATCATACTCCTCGTTATCGCAATCATGTTGGCGCAAATCGCCAGGGTATTTGCCGATCAAACCAACTCTCCATGCCCTTTATGTTGCAGGCGGCAGCTCGCCCCTGCGGTGTTCACCGACAAGTCTCTTTACCAGGTGAACTCGAAATGGACAACTGATCGCGGGAAGGAAATCAATTTCGCCGATTTGTCCGGCAAACCGCAGGTGATCTTGATGTTTTTCTCCCACTGTGTTACGGCATGTCCAATTCTGGTTTATAATCTTAAGCATATTGAATCCGCTCTGCCGCCAGCCAAATGTTCAAGGATTGGTTTTACTTTGGTTTCCTTCGATAGCGAGCATGACACTCCCACGGTCCTGGCCCAATACCGTAAGGCGATGAACTTGGACAGCAATTGGACGCTTTTAAACGGAAAGCCCGAGGATGTTCTTGAGCTCGCCGCTTTGCTCGGCGTGCAATACAAGCAAAATGCAGATGGGCAATTCGCGCATTCC
>DASYZW010000086.1:0-3856 GCA_035945915.1 Verrucomicrobiia bacterium
AATTGCAGGCTTACTTTTTGGCCTTTTTATCCGCGGCACGAATCAGCTTCGTGTGCGAAAACGATGGCTGCCGGCGCCGCGACCCGGATAAACGCTATTTTCATAACGGCGCGCGATAACATAAAGGCCGCCGACTGGTCAACGTTTGACGACTCCCGGCGGTGGCTCATTGATAATGGCCCAAAACATGCCGATTTGTTTGACCGATTCGACAAATTTCTGAAAATCCACGGGCTTAACCACATACGCATTGACCCCCAGCTCGTAACTGTGGACCAGGTCCTGTTCTTCCCGCGAGGAGGTCACCATCACCACGGGAACATGCCGGGTCTCCGGATCTTTGCGCATTTGCCGCAAGACTTCCAGGCCGTCCACTTTCGGCATTTTCAAATCCAGCAGGACGACGACCGGCAGGCCATTGGCGTGCCCGGCGAATTTGCCGCGCCCGTAGAGGTAATCCATCGCTTCTACGCCGTCGCGCGCAACCACGACTTCATTTGCCAGGTTGTGTTCGTCCAGCGCTGCGAGGGTCAGTTCCACATCCCGCTCGTTGTCCTCAGCGAGCAATATCCTTTTTAATGGTGCCATAGTTTTAAACCTTCGTTGCGGTTGGTGTTTTGGGCAAGGAAAAATAAAAAGTGGCTCCGGCGTCGGGCCGCCCTTCAGCCCAGACACGGCCGCCATGCCGATGCACGATCCGGTTCACGTTGGCCAGGCCAATGCCGGTCCCTTCGAACTCTTCCGCGCGATGCAGCCGCTGGAAAACACCGAACAATTTATGCGCGTATTGCATGTCAAAGCCCACCCCGTTGTCGTTGACGAAGAAAATATATTCCCCGTTTCCGGAGTCGGCGCAGCCGATCTCAATTTTTGCCGGGGTTCTTGGCCGCGTATATTTCACGGCATTGGAAATCAGGTTGACCCAGACCTGCTGCAGCATCGAGCCGTCGGCATCCACCTCGGGGAGCGCGGCGATATTCCAGTTGATTTGCCGTCCATTGATTTCGGTTTGAAGCGCTTCCACGGCTTCATGCACCAGGGAATCGCTGGAAACCTTGCTGCGCCGCAGTTCCGCGCGGCTCATCCGGGAGAACACGAGCAGGTCGTCGATCAATGCGCCCATCCGCTGGGCGGAATCGGCAATGATCTCCAGGTAACGTTTTCCCCGGTCATCCATCTGCTCGCCGGACTGTTTGGCCAGCATCTTGACAAATCCGTCAATATGCCGCAGCGGAGCGCGCAGGTCATGCGAGACGGAATAGGAAAATGCTTCGAGTTCCTTGTTGCTCTCTTCCAACTGCCGGGTATGGACCTGAAGGTCGGCGGCCAGTTTTTCAATCTTCTCCTGGCCCAGTTTTCGTTCCGTGATATCGCGGCCGGTGCCATAAATCAATTGTTGGGGCAGGGCGGCGCGCGCGCTCCATGCAAACCAGCGCCAGCTATTGTCTTTGCATCGCAAGCGATTCTCAAAGTAGATCGTTTCGCCTCCCTGTTTCAATTTCTCGGCTTCCGCCTCGGTCGCCGCCCGGTCGTCCGGATGCGCCAATTCGACGTAAGGCCGGGACTTCATTTCTTCCTCCGAAAATCCGAGCGTCCATTTCCATGCCGGATTGATCGATTTCAAATAGCCGTCGAATCCCAAAACACAAATCAATTCGCGCGACAAATCGAAATACCGGTCGCGTTCCTCCTGCACTTCCGCGGCATGTTTTGATTCCGTCAAATCGCGGGTCACCTTCACGAAGCCGAGCAGTTTGCCTGCGGAGTTGCGAAGGGCGGCCATGGTCACGTTGGCCCAAAATCGCGAGCCGTCCTTTCTCACGCCCCATCCGGTGTCCACGGAATGTTCTTTCTCGACTGCCTGCGTCAACAGGCGTTCCAGGGCGCCGCTTTGGACCGTTTCCGAGGGATAAAATATTGAGAAAGGCCGGCTGATAATCTCATTAGCCGGATAACCATAAATGCGCTGCGCGCCCTCATTCCAACTGGCAACCCGGCCGTCGGGATCCAGCCGCATGACCGCATAATCCCGGATGGCTCCGACCATTAAGCGGAAGCGTTCTTCGTTTTGTTGAAGCGCGGTTTCGGCCTGTGATCGCCGCTTCAAATCACGCTTTCCAAAAAACACCGCCAGTCCGCCGAAGATTACGGCAAAGGAGCTGCCCACGATGATCGCGCGCTCGGTGCGATTCCCGAAAACCCGGGCATGTTCCCGTCTTTGCACCAGCAGCAGTTCCTCCGTCCAATACATTTGCGAAGTTAACCATTGGATCGAAGCCATGGCCTCCTGGCTCTTGTCCATGGGCTCCGCCGTCAGCGCGGCGGACGGCCCCGCCTTTTGAAACGCGGCGATGCGTTGGTCTCCCAGGGAAATCAGGGTCCGTGTTTGGATTTCAAATTTATTTAATGACTCTTGTTGCGCCGGATTATCGCGGGTGAGCTCCTTCAGTTGTTTGAGTTCGTCAGGAATTCTGGCGGCGGCCTCGGAGCGATGTTTGAGAAAGATGGGGTCCCAGGTCAGCAGATAGCCGCGCTGGTCGGTATCCGTTTCCACGACCGTTGCCAGCATTGCCTGCAACTGCGTGATGACCTCCTCTGAATGCGTGACCCATTTTTGCGCCGTAATAAAGTCTTCCGTGGCGCGGTAGGACAGCCAACCCATCATCCCCAGCGCCACCGTCGTGACCACATACCCGGCCAATATTTTGTTTTCAACCGGAATTCTCATCCCGTGCGTTCGTGTGAAAACCGACTTTCCCTGTCGACTTTTTAAACATACCTGCTGCGAATTGAAAAATCAAACGTTGCGTGGCATGGCCCTGGCAACCTCCATTGGGCTCAGATCCCGGCCTCGGGAAATTTCTCGCGGATTTGTTTCCGCAATCGTTCCTCGTCGTCCGGCTGGTAACGTCGCCGCGTGACCAGTCGTTGGACGGCGTCCAGCAATTCGAGCCAATCTTCCAGCGGCGGGTTTGGCGCCGGCTGCCAGACATCGAACCGCTTTTCCCGCTGGTAAAATTTCCAATCCCGGCTGATGTGCCGGGCGTAGACCTGCAATTTGGTCCCGTCCTCGGTGACGCGTTTCCAACTGATTTCGGCTTTTGGCATAGAGACCCGCGAGTCGCCGGATTATGTTGATAAGTCAACACTGGCCACAGCCATTGCCGCGATTCCTTCTTCACGGCCGGCAAAACCCAGGTGTTCGTTCGTGGTCGCCTTGACGCCGACTTTTGCCTCGGAAATGCCCAGCGCCGCGGCGATGTTCTTTTTCATGGTGGCGATATGCGGAAACAATTTGGGCGCCTGGGCAATGACCGTCGAGTCCACATTCACAATGGCGCCCTTTCGTTTGGAAACTTGCGCGGCTGCCTCCTGCAAAAATAGTTTGCTCGGGGCATTTTTCCAGCGCGGGTCGGTATTCGGAAAGAAATGCCCGATGTCCGTCTCGCCGATCGCGCCCAAAATGGCGTCGCAAATGGCGTGCATCAGCGCGTCGGCGTCAGAATGGCCGTCGAGGCCTTTGGTGTGGGGAATTTCAACGCCGCCCAGGACCAGTTTTCGTCCCATCACCAGCGCGTGAACGTCGTAGCCAATGCCAACGTGAATCATACGGAATTAAAGAGGAAAACCGCGGGAAGGTCAATTCGTCGCGGGCTCATCCACTTTTTCTTCCTCATGGCTTTCCGACGCGCCGGCGGTTTTCTCCATCGGTGATTCTTCCGTGGCTTTGGCGGCGATGGCAAAAAGCGCGGTGAACAACCCGCCGCCCAGGAGTGTGTTCCGGAAAAATTCCCACGATGGCGGATAGCCGGGTATTCCGGTAAACAGCGCCTGGATCCAGCCGATGATCGTCTTT
>DASYZW010000087.1:0-7114 GCA_035945915.1 Verrucomicrobiia bacterium
AAAAGCCCATGTTCAATTCGGCCATATAATTATCCTTGGTGACCGCCAAAGCATGGCCGAAAAGAGAGCCGTCATCCTTCCAGGTCAGTACCTGATCCCTGGCGCGCCAGGCACAGACCGTGAACAACAGAACCGACACGCCCAGGAGAAGCGGCCGCGGCGGCCGCCACGCAAGGCAGAATGCACCCGCACCCCAAATGACAATGACCAGGACACCGACCATGGGCAAATAAGCATAGCGATCCGCCATCGCCTGCTCACCCACCTGGACCAATCCGATCACCGGAACCAGCATGCCGACAAACCAACACCAACCGGTCAAAAACCAGGGAAATCTTCGCAAACCTGCGAGAGCCACAATACCAAGGCCGACGAACAGGACAACCGAGAGAAAGACCATGAAGCCAGGCCAATAACCGGGATAAGGATAGATCGCCGCCAGCCCAGTCGGACAAAACGTTTTTCCGATATAACGAGCGTACGACACAAAGGCATTTTCAATCCGCGCGCCCATGGGAATGACGGAAAGCGGCACAACGGCCATCCCGTTTCGCTGGATAACATACGTCACGGCGGAAGTTGCCGCGGTCAGCAGGAAAAACGGGATTTTTTCGATGACGATTCGCCCAATGGCCGATACCGAGACACGATCTCCGAGCCGTTGAAGCGGCCAGAAATCCAGCAGCAACATCACACACGGCAGGGTCACCAGCATCGGCTTGGACATCAGGCCGCAGGCGAAGAAAAAGAGAGACAGGATATAAAACAAAACAGGACAACCACGCCGGAAACTCTTGTGGTCATTTTCCCCAGACGTCGATGGAGCGTTGCTTGCTCCGCCCGGACGTTTCCGGACTAAATGGACGCAGCGGACGTAACACATCAGGGCCAACAGGCCGAAAAAAGCGCTAAGAACGTCTTTGCGTTCAGAAATCCACGCAACCGATTCCACGTGCAGCGGATGAATGGCAAAGAACATGGCCATGCCGGCGCAACGCCAGATGGCGCCCGTCATTTGCAAAAATAATAGAAAGAGCAAGATGGAATTGGCCGCATGCAGCAGAACGTTCACCACGTGGGGTCCACCGGCGCCCGCGCCAAAAAAAGTTTCGTCCAGCATCAGCGAAATCCAGGTGAGCGGGTGCCAGTTCGCGTCTTCGCCGCTGGTAAAGGCCCACTGAATGTTGGACCAGGTCAATCCCGTCAAAATATGAGGATTGGCGAAGAAATAGCCGGAGTCATCGAAGTCGACAAATCCAAAACTGCAAACCGGAAAATAGACCGCGAGCGTTGCCAGCCCCAGGACCAGGCAGATAAAACCCGGGCTGCAAAGCGGACGAAATTGACCGGCTGGATGATTCACTGGAAAATGAAAACGAATGAAGCGCACGATTGCCAGAAGAAAGCAATTAAGATGCGCTGCGCATTTCCCGGCACGCGAAAACGCGGGTGATTTCTATTCCACGAATTCCAACTCCTGCCGGTGCGGGAGGATGCCGCGTTCAAAGGCCCGGCCGAGGAAACGCCGGATGCTTTCGCGTCCGCGCTCGCCATAGTCCAGGGTCCAATGATTGACATACATGCCCACGAATTTATCGGCCAGATCGCGCCCCATATCGCGCGCATACTGCAGCGCGTGTTGCACAGCTTCCGGGCGATGATCCAGGCTATATCGAATGCTGGCGGTAAGAATGCCGGAAATGGCGCGGCGAATTTCCGGCGAAAACTTTTTGTGAATGACGTTTCCGCCCAGCGGAAGCGGCAGTCCGTCGTTTTGCCCGTTCCACCAAATGCCCAGATCTTCACACACCACCAGTCCTTCGTTTTTATAGGTCAACTGGCCTTCATGGATGATGAGCCCGACATCGGCCTGGCCGCTCCGGACTGCGCGGAAGATCTGGTCGAATGGGACAACGACATAGTTCAGTTCCTTTGCGGGCTTTTCGAGATATAACTGCAGGGCCAGGAATGCGCTGGTCATGGTTCCGGGCACGGCGATTTTTTTTGCGGCAATTTCAGAGCGCGACCATTTCTGCCTAGCGACGAGCATCGGGCCGTAGCCATCGCCCATGCTGGCGCCGGAGGGGAGGAGCGCGTATTTATCGCTCACGTAAGCGTAGGCGTGAATGCTGACGGCGGAAATGTCCAGTTCGCCGCGCGTGGCGCGTTCGTTCAGCGTCTGGATGTCCTGCAGGATATGCTGGAACTGAAAGCCCTGCGCGGGAATGAGGTCTTTGGCAAGGCCATAAAACATGAAAGCGTCGTCCGGGTCGGGGGAATGGCCCAAGGTCAATTTCGTTTGCTGCATCGGTCAAAATTAAAGGATGCTATTTTTTCTGCAACAACTCCCGTTGCCAATTCATGAGCGATGGAGCGTAATTGTCCCAATCCCGGGCGAGGTCACCCAGGACGGGACGGCTGGCGATCAGGGCCGGGTCAATGCCCAATTCGTTGGCATGCTGGTCGCGGATTTTCTCCAATTCCCGGTAGCGCCGGAACTCAGCATCGGAAGGACGCTGGAACTGGTGCCGGAGGATTTCGGGTTGCGCCGGTTCGGGGACCGCCAGGCCCGCTTGGACGGCTTCCATGAGCGCGGAGCGGCGCCGGGGTGACAATTGCCGCGGCAACAAATTGTCCACGGGCCGTTTAACGGAGGCGACGGCTGCGATATCGACGAGCCTCTCATGATTGAGGATAAAAAAGGGAGGGCGATTGGCCCGAACGGCCTCGCGCTCGCGCCAGCGCCACAATTCGCGGAGGATCGCGAGCCCGGACCGGCTGAGGCGGGAGCTGCCTTTCACCCGCCACATCAAATCCAAATCGATGACCTGCGGTTTGGCGCAATGATCAATGAGCCGGGCGCAGGATTCCTGATGCCAGGCGAGCCGGCCTTTTGCGGCCAGCGCCGACCTCAAATTATCAGCGAGCGCCTTCAAGTGGCGGGTGTCCGCCCGGGCATATTTTTCCATTCGTTCGGTCAATGGCCGCTGGGCCCAGTTGGCTTTTTGGGAACCTTTGTCCAGGACGATGCCCAGGAACTTCTCCACCAGCGCGCTCAGGCCAAATTGCCGTTCACCCAGGAGGCGCCCGGCAAGCATGGTGTCGAATATCGCCGACGGGACGAATTCATGATGTTTCTCAAGCAACCGCAAGTCATAATCGGCGCCGTGCATGATAAGTTCGCGGGCGTTGAGGGCGTCGAGGAGGGGGGCAAGATTGATTTTGGAAAGCGGATCGATCAACCGGTCACTTTCAGCAATGCTGACCTGAATCAGGCAAATTTTTTCAGGATAGGCATGGAGGCTGTCCGCCTCGGTGTCCAACGACACCCACTCGGCGGCCCGCAATGTCGGCAAAAATGCAGCCAGTTTTTCCTCTGTATCAATCACGTTGCGTTACAAAACCAGGTCCGGGCGAGTTGATTAGCTTATAGCACAGATTGCCGGCGATTGCCAGCTTGCAAAATGCGGGGCTATTTTTACCATCGACACATGAATCTTGCCACAGCTTTTTCAATTTGTGCGGAAAAACATTCCGCCAAAACGGCGATTTATTTTGGAGATAAGGAAGTCTCCTACGGCGACCTGGCGCAGCAATCGGACGCGGTGGCAGCGCGATTGCGCAATCACCTGGGCGTAAAACCGGGCGATCGCGTAGGCATGTGGCTCAAAAATTGCCCTGAATTCGTGGCCGGCGTTTTTGGCATCCTGAAAGCCGGCGCGGTAGTCGTGCCGATAAACAATTTTTTAAAGCCCGCCGAGGCCAATTTTATCGTCAATGACGGAGGCATCGACGTTTTGATCGTGGACGCCGATTTGGGCGCCCATTTTCCCGAATTGCAGTCCGCCCGACCGAAATTGAAACTGTTCAGCGTGGAAGAATTCCCTTCGCTTCCAAAAGACAGGCCCGAAGCGGGCGCCAACGAACGCACTGAAAGCGATTTGGCGGTCATTATATATACTTCCGGCACGACGGGCCGGCCCAAAGGAGCCATGCTCTCGCACGGGAACCTCCTGCACAATGTGGAAAGCTGCAGCATCGTGCTGGCGACGGTCGAAGATGACACCCTGGCGGTCATCCTGCCGCTGTTTCACACTTACATGATGACGGTGGGGATTTTCCTGCCGTTCACGATTGGCGGTTCGATTGTGCTGGTCAAATCGCTGCACCCGCCGCGCGCCATGTTGCAGGAGATTTTTTCGCGACGCGCCACGATCCTGCCGGCGATGCCGGCATTTTATCGGATGCTGGTGGGGGCGCCATTGCCGACGCCGCTGCCGGTCCGCATCTTCATAAGCGGTTCGGCGCCGTTGCCGATGCAGACCCTGCGTGAATTTGAAGAAAAATTCAAAGTACCGTTGATTGAAGGTTACGGACTGAGCGAAGCCAGCCCGGTGGTGTCCAAAAACCCGCTCAAAGGGGCGCATAAAGCCGGGTCCATTGGCATTCCGGTGGCGAACGTGGAAATGAGCGTCCAGGACGACACGGGACGGATGCTGGGTCCGAATGAAACGGGCGAGATATGTGTTCGCGGCAAAAATGTCATGATGGGCTATTGGAATCAACCGGAAGAAACCAAAAAGGTTTTTCGTGACGGGTGGCTGTTAACCGGGGACGTGGGGCATCGTGATTCCGACGGCTATTACTACATCACCGACCGCAAGAAGGACATGCTGATCGTCAACGGCAATAATGTTTATCCGCGAGAAATCGAAGAAGTCATTTACCATTTCCCAGCCGTGAAGGAAGCGGCCGTAATCGGAGTGAAGGACCCCCGGCGGGGCGAACAGGCGCTCGCATTTGTCGCCCCGGCCGAGGGCCATACCCTTGACGAAAACGCGCTGCTGCAGTTTCTCCGCTCGAAACTGGCTGATTACAAGATTCCCAAACAGATTGTTTTCATGGCGGCACTCCCCAAGAATGCGACCGGAAAAATCCTGAAGACGGAATTACGGAAATCCGCCGCTTCGTCTTAGGCGGATTCGATTTCGACAACGTCACCCCTCCTGACTTCCCCGCCCTGGAGGACTGACGCATACGCCCCAACCCGGGCCTGATTGATTTTTGCGGCGGCTTTCAGGATGCCTGTGTCGCCGGGCAAATCACCCTGGGCGAGCGTCGTCATCACGCAACGTCCACACGGCCCGGTGATCTTGAGTTTCACTTCATTCCCAATGGACAGGATTTTTTCATCCCATTGATTTTCCGGAAACCCTTTCAATCCAGGCACAGTTTCGATAACAAAGTTTGGCCGGAACCGTCGCGTTTCAAACCGGCCGTCCACATAAGAGGATCGAAGGCTATCCAGCGTGGCAGTCGTGAGAAAATGCACCATGGCGCAATCGAAGAACGTTTCCGGCGGCATTGCCTCATCCGTCACGACGTCCCGCCGGGCCAGGCCCTCGATGTCCGGCCAATATTCTTCCAAGGTGCCGGTTGCCCGGGCGCCGGCCAAAAAGCGGACTGGCTTGCCCAGGCTCGCCGACAGCCGGTTTTCAATCTGTTTATCCTCAGTGGATACCATACTGCCATCCGGGAAGGTGATCTGCGCGGGGGGCAGCGTGCCATTTACCGGGGAGGTAAATGCTGCGCGATAAGAAAAGAGTCCGGGCCATTTAGAAGGGTTTTTCGCGCTCGCGATTTTGCCGGTGGCCGGATCGGCGATCGAAAAAACACGATCTCCCACCAGCCCTTTAGCGCCGACCCGCGTGGCATTGAGTTCTTCACCCATCATGGATTTTACCGGGTAACGGTGAATGGCCGTGATAACGCCGACCTGGTTTTTCATGCCGCGGCCCCCGCTTCAGCATGGAGTTTGCGGACTTCAGCAGTCACTTCATCGACGCGCGAAGGCATTTGATGCCGCATGCCCATCACGCGGAGAATGCCGAACCAGAGGTAGGCGACGAACGCATATGGAAAGTAATTCAAAGGCGCCGAGGGAACCGGCCATACGCTGCCGACAATCGGAACCAGCAGCAGGATCATTGCGACCACGCACAGGACAATATGTTTGGCCTTCAATTCGCCGCGCTTCTTAAGAAAAGCCGGCGCGGCAAGAACGATGAAGGTGTACGCGCCCACAAAGCCAAATGCGCCCATCGTGCCGGCATCATTGAATTCATCCAGCACCGCAAAGCCGTTGGCAACGAGCACGAAATAAGAAATCGTGACCACGGTAAACATCACGATAGCCATTACCGTTAGCGCAACGTGCGGCGTGCCGTGTTTTGAGTGCGCGTAACTGGTATTTTGGGGGAAAAAATCGTGCCGACCCATTGCATACATGACACGCGCCCCGGCGTTCATACAGGACGATGCCAGCGCGAAAAAGCTCACCATCGCGCCCGCGGAAAGAATCGGCGCCAGGAAAGGAACGCCGTACATGGAGGACAGCACGTTCAATGGAGCGTCAATTTTGTCCAAAGTGGTCGAGTAACCGGCCGTTCCCTGGACCTCCACGTAAGTAATGAAAATGAAAAACGAAGCCGTTATCACCAGGCTCCAAATGACCGAACGAGGAATCGTCTTAAGAGGATTGACTGCTTCTTCACCAAAAGCCGTTGAACTTTCAAAACCAACCAGGCTGAAGATCGCCACCACGGCGCCCATGCCGAGAGTCAACATCGACGTTCCCTTAAAGTTGAATTGACTCGTATCAATCGCGAAGTGGTGATGGCCCAGGACGATAAACGCCAGCAGGACGATGAACGTGCATGAAAATGCCTCGAGGCCGAGAGTGACCAGGGTCGATATCTTGATGTCCTTGTAGGCGATATAAAAACACGACGCCAGACAAAATGCGAACAGAACCACCGGATAAACATGGATGTGAACCATTTCCAGCAATTTGGTCGCAAAAATCGTGAAACCGGTCGTACCCGCAAGGCCGATAAACAAATACGCCCAGAGGCAACACCATCCGCAGAGGGCGCCTCCGCCAAAGCCCAGGCCGGACATGGCATAACTGTACATCGAGCCGGAATTGGTCGTGCGCTTCGCAAACTCGTTCAGACTGAACGCCACGAATAAGACCAGGACAGCACCCACTGCATACGACAGCCAGCTAATGGCGCCCGTCGTGCCAAACATGGTGGGCACAATGAGCGCCGCG
>DASYZW010000088.1:0-3867 GCA_035945915.1 Verrucomicrobiia bacterium
GGCCCCTTTTACCATGAGCGCCGGCACATAGGCAGGTGAATCAGTCAGAATATGGTTAATCTGGCTGACTGATGCACGCGGCACGTTATTGGCTAAGTCGGTAAGCTCCAGAAAACGCCTTGCATCATCAGCACGATTAAAAACGGGATCCGAATGGATTGCTCTTTGAGCGAACAATTGGGCATCTGAGATTTTTCCTTCGCTGTAAAACGCCTGTCCCAAGTCAAACAAGACGTCCGCGTTCTGCGGTTTGGCTTGCGCAGCAACTTGCAACAGCGTCAGCGCTCGCGAATAATCTCCAATCTTGAACGAGAGGCGTCCATAGAGGTAAGCGATATCAGGGTCGCCCGGTGACGCGTCATAGGCTGATTTGGCGAAGGCACAGGCTTTTTGCTGGTCGATGGATGAATATATTTGCGCCAGATTTGCCAAAGCGAAAACATTTTGCGGATTAGTATCGAGAATGGCCTGGTCTGCGGAAACGGCATTATCTATGAGCTTCTTAGACTGATAGATTGCAGCCAGACGCGAGAGCGCGACCACATCATTTGGATGATCAGTCGTCCATTTTTCGAGCCAGACTTGCGTGTCTGTCCCGCCCTTCCCTGGGTCAATATCCAGGATGGCGAGGCGCTGTCGGCACTCATTTTTTTCCGGAAAACTGCCGTTTAAAGTGAGCGCCCGTTGCAAAGCCGTCTTTGCCTCCGCTTCGAATCCACCAAAATAGCACGCCATCCCCAGGTGAAATTGGATTTCCGGAACGGAGTAAAGTTTGTTCGCACTTTGACGCAGCAAAACCAAAGCCGAAGTGTATTCGCCTTTTCGATACAGGATCCAGCCGAGAGTATCAGCGACGGATGGATCGGATGGAGCGATTTCGTTGGCCCGACGAGCAAGCGGATAGGCTTTATCCAGTTGATTGAAATGGTCGGCATAAATGCAGGCCAGATTATTCAAGACCAGGCCATTATCCGGGACGGCCGCCAGCGCCTTTTGATAGGCGTCAATGGCATCCTCATAGTCTCCCTCCCCATCGTAGATGAGCCCTTCAAGCATGACAGCGGTAACGTTATTTGGATCTCTTTCAAGGGCCAGCCGCAATTCGTTCAATGCCTTCTGGTTTTGGCCGGTATCGGAATAAAGTTGTGCCAGCAATAAATACGCCCCCTGGGTATCGGGCTGGAGTTTTATGGCTTTTATCAGCGCCGAGACAGCCTGATTTGTTTCACCACTGGCGGCCAGAGTTGTTCCCAAGAGCAGTTGCGGCATCGCGCGGTCGGGATTTCGAACTATCAGTTGCTGCACGCGTTGCAACGCAGCGGAAAATTGCTTTTCAGCCAGGTCCAACTCTACCAATTGTCCAATTGCAGGCAGATAATCCGGTTGGAAGCGAAGAGCCTTTTGGAATTCGGCGCGCGCCGCATCGTGCTGGTTTTGTTGGAATAGCAAAACACCCAATAAAACCGGTATCTGGACGTCATTGGGATAAGAGCTTTCCAGTCGACGATATATATCGACAGCGCTGTCGGGCGCGCCCTGGGCGCGATATGCATCGGCTAGAGACAACCACGCCTGCAACAGATGTGGCTGTTGCCGGATCAATTGCTCTAAGTTGACAATCGCTGAGGCGGGATCACCCCTTGCTATTTGGGATTGCGCTCGCAACATGATAGCGTCGGCATAGTCGGGTTTGATCTTCAGCGCGTGCGTCAGGCTGCTATTCGCTTCGTTGGTTTCACTGTTGGCAAGGTAAGCCTGGGCCAGCGCATAATAGACAGAAGGCGCGTCCGGATAAACGCCGGCCATTTGTTGATAATCGTGTATTGCTTGATCTGGTTGATTTTGGAGCAATTCAAGGCGTCCCCGAAAGAGCAACGCCGCAAAATTGCGCGGGTCGCGGGCAAGAACATTTTCGACCTGAGACAAAGCGTTGGAATAATCATTTTGGGACGCGGCAAGTTGGGCCAAACCCATCCAGGCAGGCAAATAGAAGGGCGTTTTCGCCACAATATTCAGAAGCATTTGTTGGGCTCCGGCTGTATCGCCGGTTATGGCCTTAAATTCGGCATAACGAATGCCATTTCCGGACCAAACCGGCGCCAGACCGGACGCTATTTGCAAATCATGGTCGGCCCGCTTTAGATCTTTTTGAGCAAACAAAACAGTGCCCAAGCCGGAATAAGCGTCGCTAAATCCGGGATCGAGCGCGATTGCCTGGTTGAAATGCTCCGCAGCGGTTTTAAAATTGATTTGGCGAAGCGCCAGGATGCCCAAAGCCGCTTCCAGCGATGCACGATTTCCCTTTTGTTGCAAACTCTGAAGCCGGGAAGCGACGGCGCCAAGGTCATTTGTGGAGGCAGATCTGGCCAAAAGGAGGGGCGCTTGCTGATCCAGCATATTTCCTGACAACAACCAATCGGCCTCTCCTTGCGCCTGCCTGGGCTGTCCTAACTCTAAATACAATGTTCCTAATTCCAAATGCACGCCGCGATTGGCGGGATCCAGTTCGCGAGCTTCCAGCAGGATAGGCAATGCCTCGGGGCCGCGGCCCTCATTGAAATAGATTTCGCCGAGACGATCCCAGGCCTTTGAATTTTTCGGGTCATTGCGCAGGACATTTTCGTATTCAATTTCGGCTTCCTGATAATGGCCGGAACCAAAAAAACGGTCGGCCCGGTTCAAATGACGCGACGCCTTGCTTTTGGCCGAGCAACCGGCGCCGGCCAACGAGGCCATCCCGGCAAATATTAATATCCAGTATACTAATTTATGCATGGCTGTTTCGGGAGGTTTTTCAATCGGTCCGGGCGCGGTTTTTCCGATTTAAGAAGAATGAAAAGGAATAAAAACAATGGAATGAGAGACAACACAAAAAACAGCGGACCGCCCTTTCGATGGACTGGTGAGTTGATCATTTGCGGTCCCAAATGAATGCAAAGCTGCCCAATGACGAACACGCGAAATCCGTTTCGCAACAGCCCTAACGGGATTACAAAAAGCGCGAGGACGGCCCGTTTCCATGGCGTTTTTAGAAAAACCTGCCCGCAAATCAAAGCGGTGATAAACAATACAATCGTGGAGTGAATCCCGCTGCATTCAGGGGCGATAGAGATTTTGATATCCGATAGTTGGAAGGTCAATCCATCCTGCAGAAATGGTGATCCTGACATCGCAAAAAACAGGCCTGCCACGAATGCCGAGCCCATTTGTAAGAATGAATCGAGTGACTGCGTCACGACTGGCGGCAAAGGGGCCAGGAGAAGGAGAAATGCCAGAGGGAACGCTGCCACGCGAAGGGTTTCCGGGCCCCAGATCAACGAAGCAATTCCATAAAGAAACATCAGGAAGCAAATTGTCATGACCATCAAATAATCTTCATTGACTCCAAGCAATTGCGGCCGGAACCATAACCAATAGGCGGCAAGCAGAATAAAGCCAGCCACCAAAAAAAGGATACCCAACGAACGCGCCGGGGGTGTTGAAGGCGGAAACTCGGCCCGCTTGAGCCACAATAGATAAATACTGATCAGTGGTATCAGAAGAATGTATGAATAGAGTTCGCTTCCTGACGCAAACTGGAAAAGTTTCCAAAGCGGGATCGCGAAACCACAGGCAAGGAGCAGTACCTCCAACGCAAAGCGAGGGAGACGACCCACGGGATTTATGGATTGATTTTCCAAACGACCGGAGATGATAAGGAATTGCGCACCCTGTCACGCTTAAACAAAAAGCGTACGATCCAGGCTATTGCAAATTCAGTATGTATAGGAGATATCGAAGCCGACCTGATTGCTGGAATAACCGAAAGCGGATGAACCGACTGCAAAGCCACTCTGCGTGGAAGACGTTTCGCTATATTGGTAAAAG
>DASYZW010000089.1:0-3039 GCA_035945915.1 Verrucomicrobiia bacterium
GGCAACGTCATTGATTTGTAAACCGGGCAGGACCTTGTCGCCCACCCTGGCTTCGTGAACCAACCACACTTGCTGATTGCGATGAAGCAATACCAGACCCGCGCCGCCGACGACGGCCAGCGCCAGCAAAACCATGACAAATTGCCTTCGATTCATTTTACAACGCTGGTTTCCCGTAACGCCCGCTCTGGTAAAATGGTAATCGGCGGCTCCGATGATTTTTGCGGCATTCGCCGCCGTGTCCGCACAATTGCCAGCCCCAGCCCGGAAAGGGTCACGAGCAGGGGCATCGCCCCAATGTTGATGACCTTGGTCTTATATTCCAAGGCTTCGGTGTCTTTGCGCAATTTTTCCCTCACTTGTTCCAGTTCATGGTTCACCTGGGCCATGGACTGCTGGTAGGTCGCAAGTTCCTGCTGCTGGTCGGGCGAAAGAATCGTGCTCTGGTCGCCTTCGCCACTGGCCTGCAACTGTTTGATCTTTTGGTCCATGTCGTGTTGCTGCTTTTCCAGTTCGCGAATATTTGACTGCAATTGTTTGCCGGCGCTAGCTTCCATCGCTTTGACGCGCGTAAACGGATGGTCGATGTTCGCCCGGCTGCGGGAGCTGATAAGATTGTCGTCCCCGGCCAGTTCTTCCACCAGGCTCTGGACGAAGTTGAGGTTGCCGTTCATCGGAGAGACCACGCGGCGCCCCATGACGTTTTGCTCCCTGACACTTACGTGATCATTTAACAAATCGCTGTCCGAAACCAAAACCACTTCGCTGCTGTGCGCGGCCGACTTCAATTGAGCGGGATCGGCAAGGTAGCGGCCGCTGTCAGTGGGCCGGCCATTCGGAAAGGCTGTGTTAAATTTGCCGGCCAATCGAATGGCCAGCGGCAATTCAGTGTGTGAAGATTTAAAATTCTCCAGAATCTGCTGGCTGTTCCCCGCGGCGAGCAAGGTATCGACCATCGCCGAGTCGGCAGAGCTTTTCACCAACACGGTCTCAGTTAAACCAGGCGCGGGTTTGCCGGTAAAAGCGCCCGCAAATGGAAAAACGAGATTATCAATTTCAGCCGTGATGACGTCGGTCTGATTGATTCCCTCCTGAGTCACCATGAGCAGCGTCGGCATACTGTCGCCGCTTTGCATATTGCGACTGGCGAAAGACGTATCGGCCACGACCGTATCCAGATTCATGTCCAGTCCCCATGCCTTAAGCAGGTCCGGCAACGAAGAGCGCGCGGCATTGTCTCCTTCCACAAAGAAATTCTGGCTTCCGTGCGTCTGGTCGAAGTAAGCGTGCGGATCTAAAAACGCCAGCACCTTGCCTCCGCGAAGTATGAATTGATCAATCGCGTACTGTGCCGCATCAGAAATGTTCACCGGGTCGGCGACCACTAAAACGCTAATATCACTACCGATGTTCGTCGCTGACATCGAAACACTGCGAACCTCAAAATCCTTTTTTAATTCAGAGATGAAAGCCCATTCCTCGGCGCCGCCCTGGCCGGGACGCATTAACGGGTCCGGCGCATCACCCCAAACCGGCAGCACGGTCATAATCCCGATAACCGGTCGGGAGGCGCTGGTGACCCTGTCAATCGCGCGGGAAAGATCATATTCCAGAAGTCGTTCGCGGTCCGGAGACAGCCAGGGGATTACAAATTTTTGGTCCAGCAGACTCACTGCCACGCCCAGATAAATTTTGTCGCTCCCGAAAGGACCGGTCGGCCGCCCATCAATGCCGTCTACCTTCGCTGAATCCTCGGCCTCGGAATCGGGTTGCGGGTCCAATGTTTCCACGGCAACGTGACCTTTTGATTCGCGCTCAAATTCGCGCAACACATCCTCCACGCGCTGAGCATAGGCCTTAAGTTGAGGAGGCATCGAATTGCCGGCTTCCGTGCAGTAAAACCGGGCCGTTACCCGCGAATCGAGCGAATCCAATATTCGTTTCGTTCCCGATGTGAGCGTGTGCTCGCGGTCCTGGGTAATATCCACGCGCAACCTGGCCGCGCCCGCCACGATATAGGCTGATACCATCACCACGAACATCGCCGCGACGCCGCCGGCGGAATAGGCAATCCGTTCAAACGCTTTTCGTTTGATGAGGCGGTCGGCGGAAGCCTGGTGATTAAGAATAATGACCCCGTTGGCAAACAGCGCGAAAGCGATAATCAATAAAAAGAAGATGATGTCCTGCGAATCCACCAGGCCCGTGGAGAACGGTTGAAAGTGAGTCATCACGCTCAACGACGAAACCAAATCGACCACCCATGGCTTATCCAACCGGGTCAAGAGGCCGGTCACGGGAGGATAGCCGCAGAGGACCAAAAAAAGGCAAATGACTACTGACAGAATGAAGCTGATGACCTGGTTGCGGGTCATAGCTGAAGTCATGCAGCTTATTGCGAGGTATGCGCCCGCCATTAACAGACTGCCGAGGTAGGCCGCAATGATCACACCGTTATCCGGCGATCCCAGGTAATTGACCGTGACGATAACGGGAAAGGTAAACGCCAGCGAAACCCCGAGAAAAATCCACGATGCCAAAAACTTGCCAACGATGGCCTCCCAAAGTGTCACCGGCTTGGTCAGCAACAGTTCAATCGTACCCACCCGCCGCTCCTCGGCCCAGAGCCTCATTCCCACACAGGGAACCAAAAAAAGATACAGCCACGGATGCCACATGAAGAAGGAGTCGAGATTGGCCTGCCCGCGCTCAAAAAAATCGCCAATCGTGAACGTAAAAAAGCCGGTGAGCAATAGGAAGATGACGATGAAAACGTAGGCAACCGGCGATGAAAAGTACCCTGCCAATTCGCGCTTTGCGATGGCCTTAATATTTCCAAATGATGTGTTCATTCCCGTTTGACTGTGTCCGGAAGCGTGATACCGCGAAAAACTTCGTCCAACCTTCCCTCTTCGGTTCGCAATTCCCCGATTTTCCAGCCATTGACGGCCGTTACGACGTTGCGGACCAATTCGCCATTGCGGCTGTTCGGCGCCGGATAGACCCGCATCCACACTTCCTGCTTCTCCTCTTTGACGA
>DASYZW010000090.1:0-15805 GCA_035945915.1 Verrucomicrobiia bacterium
CTATGGAGCCAGTTCAGGACCGCCTCGCGTTTAAAGGTTTCGTCGAATTTCCGGCGCTCGGGGACAGATGTTTGTTTCATAGTCTGGTCGTTCATTATTCACTCGATTCTCTGTCCGTCAATTCGAAGCAACCTCAATTGCCGATTTTCGAACTGTAACAGTGACTTTGGCGATTCCTTCCTTACACAAATAAACTTGCGACACTCACTTGGCGCGTTTTTTCTCTTTTAAAATCCTGGTGGCGTCGGCATGGGCAAGCACCACATCCGGATCACGCTGCAACGCGTCAAAATAATGACGCCCAAACCCCTGGCCCTCCTCCGACGCCACCAGCAGAAGCCGGGCCTGCTGTATTAGGGCGAGCGCGTCCGAGTCAGTCGCCGGTTTTTTGGCGTCCTGCGCTTCGTCCATCGCCACGATGAGCTGGGAAAGAGGCTGCAACCACCCAAACCACGGGTCGTCGATGAGAAGCTGGAGAAAGCGATTTGGCGATTGAATCGGGCCGACGACTTTTTCATAAGTCACGCGCTCCGACTCGACAAGTGCTTTGTGCAGGCGCAGTAGCGCGTTGCGGATTTCCTGCAATCGTTGGCCAATGGCGTTCGTCACCCGGTCAGAAAGTCGCCTTTTCTTTCCCCGTAGTCAACGGGCAATGATAAATCCGACTTTTCACGATTGATAAGATGGCCCGACGGGCCGTCACCGCGCGTAGATCGCGCGGAGAGGAATTTGCCGCCGCGCCGCCGCCGGCCTTTTTCCACTCGCGTTTCGCGTCAAATGGAGTTAATTTCCACTAATGAGGGATTTGTCACGGCCCGAGGTCATTTTTACGCACGAAAGCGATTTGGACGGATTGCTTTCGGGCGTTCTTCTTAAGCGGCTGGCAAAGAAGTTATTTAATGCGGACGTCCGCATCGAGGCCTATCACTATAATTTCTGGAAACAGCGCGAACTGCGCGAACGGGCCGCCTGGTCCGCCGATTTCACCTTCGAACAGCGAATGGACAAGCCGGAATGGCTCGTCGTTGACCACCACGTCACGGACGTCGCGCCAAAAAGCGCCCGCCTGGTCCACGACCTGAACAAATCCGCCGCCACGCTTTGTTACGATTTATGCAAAGAATGCGGCATCCAATCGCCGGCGCTTGACCGGCTCATTCATTTGAATAATGTTTCCGACCTGTTCCTCATGGATGACCCGGACTTCGTCCTGGCCACGGATTACGCAAGCCTCGTCAAGTCCTATCAGTTCTGGAATCTGCACACCCTCATCGGCGGCGAAATCGAAAAGTTGCTGGACCATCCGCTCCTCGAAGTCATGGCGGTGAAACGGCGTGTGGAAAATCCGCTGGGCTTCGATTGGAGCAAATCCAACGTCACCGAACTTTCACCCACGGTCGGCTTTGTCGATACCGTCGTGGGCAACAACAATTTGATCATACACCAGCTCCTGGAACAGCGCGCCACGAAGTATCCCGTTCTGGTGACGCTCTTCCGGCGCGGCAGCCTCGTCTTTGCCAGCTTTCGCAGCCACAACGGCGAGGCCCTGAAAGTCGCCGAGAAATTCCAGGGCGGCGGCCACGCCAACGCCGCCGGGGCCCTCCTTCCCAAATCCATCCGCACCGTTCCCGACGGCGTCGACTACCTCCGGCAGGTCCTCAACTTGCGGAACCACGTTCGCCAGGCCCCGTTAAACAGCCTGGACAGCTTGTTCGCGGAAGTTGAAGGAAAAAAGGGATAGCGAAAACCTCACTTCACCAACTCTGGACTCAAGACTGGGGAGTGAGATCTGAGAACTATGGACTCAGAACTGCACACTCAGTTATTCTTCCGTCGTGGATACCGCAGGCGCACAAAACAATTCCCTCACGCCGTCGCAGCAGAAAGCGGTGGCGGCGCGGGGTAATGTTCTCGTGATGGCCGGGGCCGGGACCGGCAAGACGCACACGCTCGTGGAACGGTGCCTCGACATTGTCTGTAATGAGCGGGCGTCGCTGGATGAACTCCTGATCGTCACCTTTACCGAGGCGGCGGCCACGGAGGTGCGGGAGCGCCTTCGCGAGGGACTCGCGGACGCCGCCGTCAAACGTCCAACCGACAGTCATTTGCCGGAGCAGCTTGCGATGTTTGACGCCGCCCACATCGGCACGCTCCACAGCTTTTGTTATAAACTCGTGCGCGGGCATTTTCACGCGCTCGGTTTGGACCCCCAACTCACGGTTTTGGACGAAGCGCAGGCGCGCCTCCTGGCCGATGAAATTCTCGAGGCGCAATTTGAATCGCATTATGAAAATGAGGACGAATTTTCCATCGCCGTCCAGGATCTCATTACCGTTTATGGCAATGGCCGGGACGAATCGATTCGCGCGCTGGTTTCGAGGCTGCACCATTATATTCAAACGCGCGCTGATGCTGACGCGTGGCTGGCCCGGCAAATCGATGGTTTTTCGTCCGCAGAACCGCTGCAATGGCGCGAATGGTTGCAAAAAGCGGTTCAGGAGTGGCGTGACGAATGGATTCCTGTCCTGCGCAATTTAGGAGCCCAAAACGCCAAGGCCGCTGAATGCCTGGAGCTGCTGGAGCCGATTTCGCCGGGCGCCGTGGCATCCCTCGATTCCTGGGGCCCGTTGTTCAGGCAACTTGGCGCGGCGGACCAGACTGAAAATTATCCGTCCCGAAAGAAAATAATTCTGCGCAAACCGTTGGAGGGATTTTTTGATGACGCGGAATTTTTAAGGTCCCTGTTTCCCAATGCGGAAAATCCGGCAAATCCAAATCCCGCAACCGGCAAATCGCCATCCACCGAACCGCTGCGCGAGGATTGGGACTGGTGCCGGGCGCATATGAAGACCTTGTTGCTGCTGGCGAAAGAATTTTCCGAGCAATTCGCAAGCCGCAAACGCACCGATGGTGTCGCGGATTTTCACGATCTGGAGCAGTTCGCCATCAAATTGCTTTGGAAGACGCACGTGCCAGAAACCCCGGGTGTTCGCGCTGTGCCTGCCGAAGTCGCACTGGAATGGCGGAACAAGCTGAAGTTTATCTTCGTGGACGAATACCAGGACATCAACGACGCGCAGGACAAAATCATTTCGGCCCTCGGCGCGGACAATCGTTTTTTGGTCGGCGACATCAAGCAAAGCATTTATCGGTTTCGCCTCGCGGACCCCGGCATTTTCCGCAATTACGCAAAGAACCCCGGCGAGTGGAATGCCCGGGTCATCTCCCTGACTGAAAATTTTCGCAGCCGTGAGGCGTTGCTGGCTTTCGTGAACTCGATTTTTGTGCCGCTGATGACCGAGAATTTAGGCGGCGTCTTGTATGACGATACCGCGAAGTTGAAATTTGGGGCGCCCGCCAAACGGTCCGAATTATCCATCAGCCAAAATTCGGGCCCGCGGGTCGAGATGTTATTGCGCGAGAAGAAACGGAATGAAAGCGCCGAATCCGCTGCCGGCGATGAAATGTTGGAGGACTTGCAGGAATCGGAACTGGAAGCGCGGATGATCGCGCTGCG
The DNA here is from genome assembly GCA_035945915.1 of Verrucomicrobiia bacterium. GTDB lineage: Bacteria > Verrucomicrobiota > Verrucomicrobiia > Limisphaerales > UBA11358 > UBA11358. Next base: position 3,518 of record DASYZW010000090.1, read on the forward strand.
TCTGCGGGAGATGAAGGATTCCGGGCATCGGATTTGGGATGATTCATTGCCGGCTTCGACGGAAACGGGCAAGTTTCGCGCGGCCCGGTGGAGTGATTTCGCCGTACTGTTGCGGTCGCCGGGCGCCAAGGCGGAGGTTTACGCGAAACAATTCGAGCGGGCCGGCGTGCCGCTATTGGTGGTGCGCGGCGGATTTTATGACAGCAGCGAGATCTCCGATTTATTGAGCCTGCTCCAGCTCGCCGATAACCCGCTGCAGGACGTGCCGTGTATCGCCGTTTTGCGCTCGCCGCTCGTCGGCTGTTCGCCGGATGAACTCGCGGAAATTCGAATGACCGCGCACGGGCATTTTTGGTTCGCCTTAAACCGCGCGGCCGCTCCGGATTCAACGTTGCCGGAACCGACACGGCTCAGGCTCGATGCGTTCCTGCGACAATTTTCAAAATGGCGGACCCTGGCGCGGCGGGCGTCCATTTCGGAATGTCTTGATGCCATCCTGGCCGATACCCATTACGATGATTGGCTGCTGTCGCGTCCGCGCGGCGCGCACCGGCGCGCGAACGTGCGGCGTTTTTTGCATTTAGCCGAGCAGTTCGACTCCTTTCAACGACAGGGACTTTTTCGCTTTTTAAAATTCGTGGACGCGCAGCGGGAAATTGAGGCCGAGCCGGACGTCGCCCCGCTGGCCGAAGAAGACGCCGTGCGCCTGATGAGCATCCATCAAAGCAAGGGGCTCGAATTCCCGGTCGTCGCACTCGCGGACCTTGGAAAGACATTCAACGAACAGGATTTACGCGGCGAGATCATCCTGGACGAGCAATACGGTTTGTGCCCGAAAATCAAGCCGCCGTCGAGCGGGGGCCGTTATCCAAGCCTGTCGTACTGGCTCGCGCGGAAAAATCAGCGGCGCGAACTGCGGAGCGAGGAATTGCGGCTTCTTTATGTCGCTTTTACACGCGCGCGCGACACATTGATTTTGAGTGGAAGCGCCTCCGCAAAAAAGTGGGAAGCCTGGGCCGCAAGCAACGGCGCCCTGGCGCCGCGCGACCTGATCCTGGCAAACAGTTGCATGGATTGGCTGGGCATGTGGTCTGCCCTTCAGCATTTGAATGTCACCGTCCAGTCCGGGGAACAGGGCGAATCGCCCTTGCTCAAGTGGCGCGTTGTGGATGATTCCGAGTTAAGTGGTCAGGCGCCTGGTTCCTCAAGCCCGCAATCCAACGCGGTCCCTCATGGACTATCACTGGATGGGTTGCCCGGCGACCGGTTAAACGAAATCTTAAGTTGGAAATATCCGTTTGAGGCGGCGACGCTCCGCGCGGCCAAGACGTCGGCGACTGCTCTACGGCGTGAAGCGGAGGACGAAGAAGCGGAACAATTATTCCACCGTGTACGCGCCGCAACATCACCGTCTGTCCGGCGACGGGTGGCGGCTCGTCTGAGCGCCGCCGATGCCGGTTTGGCGCACCACAAATTTCTCCAGCATTTCGCGTTTGAATCGGCAAAGGATTTAAAATCCTTCGTGGCGGAAGCAAAGCGGCTGGAAACTGAAAATTATTTATCGGCAGACGAGACCCGGGCGCTGGACCTGGAAGGACTGGCGGATTTTTGGAATTCGGAAATGGGAAGGCGGGTGCGCGCAAATGCGGCTGGCGTCCGGCGAGAGCTTGCATTTACCGCGGGTTTCGCCCCGGACGAATTGGATGCGATTTTTGGAAGAGAGACCGGCATGGGCCTGGATAACGAAATGATTGTGGTCCAGGGAGTTGCGGATCTGGCGGTGCTGCTGCCCAAAGAAATATGGCTCCTGGATTTTAAAACCGACGATGTGTCCGCGAGGGATTTGCCGGAAAAAATCGCGTATTATTCCCCGCAATTGAAGCTGTATGCCCGGGCGCTGGAGAAAATCTATTCCGTGCCGGTGACAGATTGCCGCCTGCATTTTTTGGCAGCGCGCAAAACGGTGGCGATCAAAAATTAATCCGCTTCGAGCGCCAGGGAGTCCTGGGCCGGGGCGGAGCCATTCTGCGCCGGCGGTGAGATGGGTTCGACCGGCGGATTTTCGACGGGTGAGGTTTCCGCCTGGGGAGGCGTTGCTTCGCGCATGCGGACGAGGGCAGGGCGCAGAAGTTTTCCCTGGAAAGTATATCCCGCGGCCAGCGTTTCGGACACGACTGCGCCTTCAGCGGGCTTTTGTTTCGTATCCAGCAGTTGATGGCGCGTGGGGTCAAAGGGTTCGTTCGGTTGGGCGGTAAAACCATTAAGGCCCAGCCGGCGGACCGCCCCCTGGCAGGCATTGTGCAACTGTGCGATCTGTTCGACAACCTTCGGCTGGTTGGAGCGGACCGCCGCGGAGTGCAGCGCAAAAATGTGGTCGAGAATCCGCACCAGCATCTGGAGCCATTCGGATTCACTGCGATGGAGCTTGTCCACTTCCAGGCGCAGGGCGGACTTTTCGTTGTCGTTCATCTTTTTCATGAACTCCGAAAATTCGCGGACTTCCGCGCCCATCTTGTCGGCGATTTGTCGGGCCGCGGTCGCGGTTTTTTCGGCGTTCTCGCCGACGAATTCCTGCACGGCGGCCCAACGGCCGGTGGCCGCCGAGATCTGCGCGCAAAATTGGTCGAGGTTCTGAATCTTCTCAGCCACGGCGCCCAGGGCGTTGATCTCGAGGACCTTGCCCATCGCGCGATAATCGAGGATGTAGGGAATAATGCAGAGGGCCGCGCCGAACGCGACGCAAGCGACAAAGACTTCCCAATGGCCAAGTGAGTGCGGGGCCTGGCGGGCGAAGATGTAGCCGCCGCAAATCACGATCAGATTAGCGGCCCAAAACGGCAATTTAGGAACTTTCCATTTTAAGGCATCGTTCATATTGAACAGTTTCGGCAAAAGTTACAGCAAGTGCAACGCCAAGATTTCAAAGAATCGCATGGTGGCCATTTGGGAGTTTGCCTCGAAATGGGACAGATTGCCGGAATAGAACGTTCCGGTTGAGGACGCGAACTTGAGAGTGGCCTCGGCGTCTGCTACAAAGGCGGGGTGATGAAACCACGTGTTCGTTTTGCGCCGTCCCCGACGGGATTTTTGCACATCGGCGGCGCGCGCACCGCATTGTTTAACTGGCTTTACGCGCGGCACACCGGCGGCACGTTTATTTTGCGCATCGAAGACACCGACGCCGCCCGCAATTCGCAGGAGGCGGTCGCGGTTATTCTCGACGGTCTCCGCTGGCTTGGGTTGGATTGGGACGAGGGACCGATCACAGCGGATGTCACGGGTCCCGGCAAGGGGGATTGCGGGCCGTACTTCCAATCGCAACGCAAAGTCAATTATCAACGCCGCGTCGAAGCGCTGTTGTCTCGCGGCCTGGCGTATGAACATGAAGGCGCCGTGAAATTTAAGATGCAGCGCGAGCCGGTGCTCATCAAGGATTTGGTCGTAGGCGACGTCCTCCGGAAATTGACCGATCGCGAGGAGGCCGATCCTGACTTTGTCATTCTCCGGTCGGACGGCCAGGCGGTGTTTCACCTGGTGAACGTGGTCGATGACATCGAGATGAACATCACGCACGTCATTCGCGGCGAAGACCACTTGAGCAACACGGCCAAACACATCGCGCTATTCCAGGCGTTTGGCGTACCCGCGCCGCATTATGCGCACATCCCGTTGATCCTCAACTCGGACGGATCGAAGATGAGCAAACGTGACAAGGGCGCGTCGCTGGCCGGTTATCTGGAGGAAGGATTTTTGCCGGAAGCAGTCGTAAACTATTTGTGCCTGCTCGGATGGTCGCCGAAAGATAATCGCGAAAAGCTTTCGCTGGCCGAAACCGTCGAGCGATTCGATCTGCCGCAAATTCTCCGGCACAATGCCCGATTCGATTATGAAAAGCTCCTGTGGTTGCAGGGGGAATATGCGCGCGAACTGGCCGATGACCGCTTTTATGAAATGGCCGTCCACACCTTTGGCAAAGCCGGCGTCAACACGAACAGCTTTCCGCTGCCTTTCGTAAAGGCCGCCCTGGACACGTGCAAGGGAAAGTTCAAAACGTTCAGGGAATTGCCCGCGTACGCCGGATTTTATTTTCGCGACGAGTTTGAGTACAGCGCCGACGGCGCAAAAAAGGATTTCATTCCGGAAAATAAACCGCGCCTCGAGAAATTGCGTGACGCCTTTGGCAAAGTGGAACCGTTCACCGCGGCAAATCTCGAAGCGGCGTTAAAAGCGACGGCTGCCGAATTGGGAGTCAAAGCGGGCGTGCTGGTGCATCCGTGCCGACTGGCCCTCACCGGGAACACCGCCGGTCCCAGCCTGTACCATTTGCTGGAAGTATTGGGAAAAGAGAAATCCATTAGCAGGCTCAACCGAGCCCTCGAAAAAATCGCTACGTAGAGGGAAGCCCTTGGGCGAACCAAAGAGGATTTGGCTTTGTAGTTGTGGAGGTCTATCAAAACCTTCCTGGGGATAACACCCCATAGCGCCTTTTCGTGTTTCCGCCTATCGTCAAGGTATCAATAAAACATTTAACAAAATCGGAGGCCGCTTATGTCGCTAGTATCTCTCGTCATCACGCTCGTCGTAATTGGCGTGCTGCTGTGGTTGGTCAATACCTATATTCCAATGGACGGCAAGATCAAACAAATCCTCAACGCGGTCGTCGTCATTTGCGTCGTGATATGGTTATTATTCGCCTTTGGCATACTCAATCACAGTGGAAACATTCGTGTGCCCCAGGTGCATTAGCAGGCCCGTTAAAGACCTGCGATGGATGTCCATTTGAAGGGGTGAATCCGCGCGGAGAGTTTTCGAAGCGTGTCATGGACACCTCACGCGGACAATTCCCCTTCGCGTAAATTCGTGAAACTGGCGAAATCTCGCTCCGTTCTCTCTGACTTTTGATCAGCTTCGTTCCGGATGGCTTTCCGTCACCAGCGGCGCAAATTGCCGCGTTTCCGGGTCGTAGGCGAACAATTCCGCGGTTGCGATTTTAAAGAACCACCCGTGGAGACTCAGCGATCCGTCCGCCAGGCGCTCCTGCACGCACGGATAGCTATGCAAATTGTCGAGACCGTAGAGGACGTTTTCCTCGGCTGCGGCGGTGCCCCGGGCGTTGTCATCTTCAAGATGATGATATTCGCGTCTCAACGTTTCCAAAACCGGCGCGGCGAGCTTCAGCCAATTACGCAGGTGCGGCGTGGAATCCTTTACGGCCGTACGCCCCAGCAGCGCATCCATCGCCCCGCATTGGGAATGACCGCAAATCACGATATCGTCCACGCGCAATGTCTCGACGGCAAATTCGATGGCGGCGGCGGTTGAATTCGTGTCGCCGACGGCGGAAGCGGGCGGAACGATATTGCCGATATTTTTCACGACGAACAAATCGCCGGGCTTGCTCTGGGTGATGAGCTCGGCCAACACGCGCGAGTCCGAACACGTGATGAATAGCGTATGCGGATTTTGGCCGTCCTGTGAAAGCCGGCGAAACAGTTTGCGATAATTGCCAAATTCGTCGTTCCGGAATTTGTGCACTCCTTCGATCAATCGCAGCATGAGTCAATTAAAGCGGAAACACGGTTCAGTTTCAGCAATTTATTTTATGGCGCGTCCCTGAAGCGGCACGGGCGCCAGGATTCGCCGAAGTAAAGTCCGCTTCAGGTATTTCCTCCCGGTCGCCGGTTGGACGCAATCCCAGCGCATCGCGAACGGTCTGTGGCGGTTTTCCTTTGACGGCCAGCCATGAAAGATAATAGCCCATAATTTGCTTGTTCAAACAAGATGGTGAAGGCGGAAAAAAACGTTCGCAAGATAATTCATTGTCTCAACCTGGCAGCCTGATAAATTATGTTTTGCCGATGAACCGTCCAGGATTCACAGCCGCGCCGCCAAGCTCCGTTGACAGAACCGAGCCGCGTTCGCGCCTGCCCGAATTGCTCGCGCCGGCGGGTGATTGGGAGTGCGCCCGAGCCGCCGTCGAGAATGGCGCTGACGCGATTTATTTCGGCCTCGAAAAGTTCAACGCCCGGATGCGCGCGCAAAATTTCAGCCGGACGGACTTGCCGCGACTCATGGAATTCCTTCATCAACGCGGTGTCAAAGGTTACGTCACGTTCAATACGCTCGTGTTCGAAAATGAAATGGCCGCCGCGGAGGAATGCCTGCGCGATATCATCGCGGCCGGCGTGGACGCGGCGATTGTCCAGGACGCCGGCATTTGCCGGCTCATCCGGTCGCTGTCGCCGGATTTTCCGATTCATGTTTCGACGCAAATGACCGTCACCAGCGCCGCGGGCGTGGAATTCGCGCGCGAACTGGGCTGTCAACTCGTCGTCCTGGCCCGGGAATGTTCATTAAAGGAAATTGAAAACATTCGTTCGTTTGCGCCGGCGTTGCCGCTTGAAGTGTTTGTCCACGGCGCGCTGTGCGTGGCGTACTCCGGGCAATGTCTCACCAGTGAATCCCTCGGCGGCCGGTCGGCAAATCGAGGCGTCTGCGCGCAAGCCTGCCGCCTGCCCTATGAATTGATCAGCGACGGCGAATCGGTGCCGCTCGGCGATCGCAAATATCTGCTCAGCCCGCAGGACCTCGCCGGACTGGAATTGCTGCCGGAGTTAATCCGTTCCGGCGTCGCTTCATTGAAAATTGAAGGCCGCCTCAAGTCCCCCGAGTACGTCGCCAATATCACGCGCATCTACCGCAACGCGCTCGATAAATTGTCGTCAACGGCAGGGACGGCGCTCTACGCAAAGGACGCTGTGACCACCGCAACCGAAGCGGAAAGGGCGACTCTTTCGACAAGTGAAAACGCTCAATACGAAATGGAAATGGCGTTTTCACGCGGCCTCTACACCGGCTGGTTCCGAGGCATTAACAACCAGGAACTCGTCCACGCGCGATTTGGCAAAAAGCGCGGAGTGTACCTCGGAGAAATCACCGGCCTGGAGGGCCGATATGTCCGCCTCGCCCTGGAGGCCCCGCTTAAGGCGGGCGATGGCGTCGTATTTGACGCCGGCCATCCCGAAGACACCGAAGAAGGCGGGCGGGTGTATTCCGTGGAACGGCGCGGCGCGGAAACCTGGCTCGGCTTTGGTCCGGGAGTTAATTTTGGACGACTCCATCGCGGCGACAAACTATGGAAAACAAACGACCCGGAATTGGACCGCCGGTTGCGTCAAAGTTTCGAAGGCGACAATCCGAATTTTCAGCGCCCGATTTCGCTCGAAGTCAGCGGCGCGGCGGGCGAACCGCTTTCCATTAGCGCGCGCGATGACGAAGGCAACGAGGTCAGGCTGGACTCAAAGATGACTCTGGCCCGCGCTGAAAAACAGCCGCTCACGCCCGAACGATTGCAGACGCAACTGGGACGTCTGGGCGGAACGCCATTCCGATTGGGACAATTGACGTCCGAAAGACTCGAAGCCAGCGTACTCCTGCCCGTCAGCGAATTGAACCGCCTCCGCCGCGCCATCGTGGAGGAATTGCTGGTTCGCCGCTCGCGGCCCAGGCGGTGGATCTTAAACGCCAGGGCGGACCGGCAGGTTGGCCACGGCACGTCAGCTCCTATGGCAGGGACATCGCGATTCGCAAGCGGCGCTGCCGCCGATGTCCAGGCGTCCAGCGGCGCAACGGACGCACCGCAATTAATCGTCCTCATCCGTTCCATCCCGCAACTCGAGGCGGCAATGGCATCCGGCATCCAAACCGTATATTGCGAATTCGAAGATCCCAATAAATACCGCGACGCCGTGCAACTCTTTCGCTCAGCATCGAAAGACTCGGCATCTTCAATCCTCAATGGTCCATCTTTACCGCGAGAAATCTTTGTCGCTCCGCCGCGCATCTTTAAGACCGGCGAGGAATGGATATTAAAACAGGTCCGTTCCAGCGAGGCCGACGGCTATTTAATTCGCAATTACGATCACCTGCGGTTCTATGGCGCAGACGGCAGCCGTTGCATCGGCGATTATTCCCTGAACGTGGCGAATGCGCTGTCGGCTGATTATTTCAAAAACAAATTCCGGCTCGAACGGGTCACGGCGTCGTACGACCTGAATTTTGAGCAACTTGAAGCGCTGTTGCGCGCCGCGCCGCCGGATTGGTTTGAGATTACGATTCATCAGCACATTCCCATGTTTCACATGGAGCACTGTGTCTTTTGCGCCTTTCTATCCTCCGGAACCGACTACACCAACTGCGGCCGTCCCTGCGACAAACATGACGTGCAATTGCGCGACCGCGTGGGAGCGATGCATCCGCTCAAAGCCGACGCCGGCTGCCGCAACACCGTCTTCAATGCCCTGGCGCAGAGCGGGGCGGATCATGTCGTTAAAATGCTCGAACTTGGCGCGCGCCATTTCCGCCTGGAATTCCTGAACGAAACGCCGGCGCAACTTTCGCAGACCGTTTCCCGCTACCGCCAGCTCTTGCGCAAAGAAATCACCGGGCAACAGTTATGGAAAGAGCTGAAATTGCTCAATCAGTTGGGAGTTACCCGCGGCACCATGGCAAGCGCCTGCTCCGCGAGACAGGGCGGAACTGCCGGTCCGCCGTAACTGAGGGTTTTAGACAGGATTAACAGGATGGACCGGACGGTGTATGTGATTAAAAAATCTGCGGCCGTCTGCGTTGCGAAGCAGACGTTCGGCCGGCGGATTCGGATTTGTTTCCAGGTTTCAGCGTTTTAACCGTTTCACGCTTTCACGCTTTCACGTTCCCCGACGTTTCAACGAGTCGAATTTCAACGTTTTCCAAACCTCCTTGTCAAAGAGTCTGGCGTCAATTATTATCATCAAGATGTCGTTTAAGAAGCATTTTGCGTGGCCACTGATACTCTGTGCGGCGAATATTGCCGTTGCAGATACGATCCAACTCAAGGACTCAGCGGCGGTAACGGGCAAAATTCTGGCTGAAAAGCCGGATTCCGTGGTAGTGGATGTGGGATACACGGTTTTGGTGGTGCCACGGACCTCGATTTCGGGGATGACGAAGTCCGGCGCCGCGGTTTCGACCGGTACCGCGACGTCTGCGCTTTTGGATTCGACCCCGCAATTCTACACCGCCGGGGCGGCATCATCGGCGGCCCGGGACGTCCAGGACCTCGTGAAACAATTGGGCCAGGCTGTCGTGCAAGTGCGCACGCCGGAGGGTTTGGGTTCGGGGTTCTTCGTGAATCCGGACGGCTATCTGATCACAAATTTCCACGTGATCGAAGGGGACACGGAGATCTCGGTCGAAGTGTACAGCCAGGACAACAACGGCCAGCTTGCCCGGGACACGTATAAGCAGGTCCGCATCGTGGCGATCAATAAATTTCACGATTTGGCATTGCTCCATATCGAAGACAAAAACGCGCCAAAGTTCAAGTACCTCACGCTGGGCAGTTCAGACGTGTTGAACGTGGGCGACGAAGTGTTTGCCGTCGGCAGCCCGATGGGCCTGGAGCGCACGGTGACCGAGGGAATCGTGAGCACGAAAACGCGTGAATTGGAAGGCGAACTCTATTTGCAGACGACCACCCAGATCAATCCGGGTAACAGCGGCGGACCGCTCTTTAATCTCGCCGGCGAAGTCGTGGGCGTGACAAACATGAAGATCATGTTTGGCGAAGGCCTGGGTTTTGCCATTCCCGTGGAACTGGTAAAAAACTTTTTGGACCATCGCGACGCGTTCGCGTATTCGACCGATAACCCGAATAATCCGTACCGCTATTTGGCTCCGCCGACGGTGACAAAGGGGACAGCGGGGACGGGGACGTTGAAACGTTAAACAGGTTAAGACGTTACAACGGTCAACAAGTTGAAGGTTGAAAGCTCCGCATGGTTTTGACGTTTCAACCTTTCGGCGTTTTAACTTTGCAACGTTTTCACGAGGTTCAGCGCGCTAATCCGTCGGCTTATTTAAATTTAAAATGATCAAACAGAAAATTTCCCTTGTCTGCGCGGCCGTTTTTTTGGCGGTCGCATCGGTTGTTTCCGCCGCCATTCCGTCGGCGGAAGATCTGTTGCCCATGGACACGTTGCTGGTGTTTTCCGTGCCGGACGCTGCGGCGCTACGAGCCGCCGCGCAACAGTCGCCGCAATGGCTTTTGTGGAACGATCCCAGCATGAAACCGTTTCGAGACGATTTTACCGCAAAATGGAACCAGAAATTTATCGCGCCGTTTGAACAAAGCCTGGGGATTCACGTCGCGGATTATTTGCCGCTGTTGCAGGGGCAGTTGACCTTTGCGATCACGGGAAATGGATGGGGCGAGTCGCAAAAAGCCGCGCCCGCGATGCTGCTGCTGCTGGATGCCGGCGCCAATGAAGATTTGCTCGCCAAAAATTTGGCGGCATTGAAGCAGCAATGGATCGACTCAGGGAAGAGTGTGCGGACGGAGACGCTGGAAGACATCCCGTTTTCCGTGCTCTCGCTTTCCAGCAATTCGCCCACGCCTTTTTCTTCCATTTTGCCGGCGCATCCCAATGGCGCTTCGCCGATGTCCGTTTATATCGGCCAATTCAAATCGTTATTGATCATGGGAACCTCTGAAAAAGCCGTGGTGAGCGTAGCGTCGCATCTGCGCGGCGGCGCGAATCCGTGTCTGAGCCAAAACGCCCAATTTGCCGCGGATAAACTCTCGCAATTCTACAGCGCGCCGTTGTACTACGGCTGGTTTAACGCCAAAGCTTTTTTCGACGGTCTTTCGAAGCTCCAAATCGGACACGGTTCCGGTTCGTTTCCGGTTTCATGGGACGACATCCTGACAGCGTCCGGCCTGGGCGGATTGAAGAGTCTCAGCTTGACGTATCGGGAATCGCGTGACGGCGCCGAGGTGGAATTTTACGCGGATGCCCCGGAATCAGCGCGGCAAGGGTTGTTGAAGATGGTGACGGCCTCGCCGAAAGACGCAAACCCGCCGCCGTTTGTGCCGGCGACGGCCACGAAATTCTGGCGCTGGCGCGTGGACGGCCAGAAATCCTGGGCCGAACTGCGGCGGACATTGACGACGATTTCGCCCTCGGCACTGGACAAACTGGATGCGTTCATCACGATTGCCAACGCCACCGCCCAACAGCAAAGCCCGGACTTTGATCTCCGAAAAGACCTGCTGAATAACCTCGGTGATGATTGGCTTTGCTACAGCATGTCGCCCGGCAGCAAAACGCTCGCGGATTTGAATGGTGCGCCGTGGCTCTTTCTCTTTTCAGCCAATAACGCGGACGAGGCCGCTTTGGCCATTAAAACGGTGGCGGGCATGGCATCGCCGGGTTCACCGCCGACATCCGCCGTGTTCCTGGGCAGAAAAATTTATACGATTTCGCTGCCGATGGGCTCCGGGGCAGGCGGCGCCACCCGTTCTTTTTATTGCACCGCCAGCGGCGGGTACGTGGCGGTGACCACCGACCTTTCCATGATCCAGAATTATCTGCGGAGCGACGATGGCAAGACCAAGCCGCTAAGCCGGCGTCCGGGCCTGGTTGAGGCCGCGCAGCACGTCGGCGGCATGAGCAATGGATTGTTTGGCTACCAAAACCAGCGTGAATCGGCGCGCGCATTGTTTTCCGCCCTCAAGAACGATCCGGCCCTCGGCGCGGCGCTCAATCCGCTGGCCGGCGTGCCGTTTTCATCGGCCGGGCAGGGTATTCGGGATTTGATGAATTTCTCGTTGTTGCCGGATTACGACGCAGTATCCAAGTATTTCAATTTCACTGTGTATGCGGGCAACGCCACAAGCCAGGGACTCGATTTTAAATTTTTCCAGCCCAGATCGCCGGAATTAAATTGATGCGTTGAAGTGTGGACCCCCTTTGTTCCGCAAGTTAGAACTACGGCGCGGCGAGAACGCGGGATTGACTGGCTCTGCGCCGTTTTAACATTTTAGCTTTTCGACGCTTCAACGAATCGCAATTCAATCGGACCCCAGATGACTTTTTTGCACAGAACGGCCAGGGGAATCGACAGGACCGCTGACGCGACGACGTCAGACAAGTGATGACATTGGAGCGCGACGCGCGACCACATGACCAGGAGGGCATAGACAACGGCGACAGCGCCCCAGCGTTTGTCGACGATCCACGCAGCCGCAGCCAATCCCACTGCCGTGGCGGAATGACCCGACGGCAAAGAGCTAAACTCGTATTTGCCGATGATCCAGTGGCCATGATACCAGACGCCGTAGATTCCTTGCGGGACGTCCGCCAGCGGGCGCGCGCGGCCGATGAAGATGCGCAGGATGAGAGCGACCAGGCCGGTAAATTCGCAGGTGAGCACGACGAAAACGATTTTGGCGGCCACGGCGGGTCT
>DASYZW010000091.1:0-3604 GCA_035945915.1 Verrucomicrobiia bacterium
TTCCCGCTCAATACCAACGCGCAAACATCCGAAGCCGTCTTCAATTTGCTCATCCCGCGTTACACGGCGGACCGGTCCATCTTCATTTGCCCGGGCGGGCGAGATTCGGACATACCATCGAATGCTTCGTTGACCGATTACAAAATCAGCTACGCCTATTACATGGGACGCGGCACGAACGACGGGGCAGGGGCCTTTTTAGCGTCCGACCGCCAGATCGACAGCTTGTCCAAAGCCGTTGGCGACCAGGTCTTTTCGCTCACCGGAAAACCGCCCGGCAACAATCACAGCAGATACGGCGGAAACGTGCTTTTTTGCGACGGCACCGTCCAGAAAATTCCGCCGCGAACGCCGTTTTCGCTGGCTTTTTCCAATGGCATCGTGTTATTGAATCCCAAACTCTGACCGTATGAAAATCCAATGCTCATGTGGTGCGAAATACGCAATCGACGTGACGCCGGGGATGCCGCCGGTCAAGTTTGTCTGCCAGGCTTGCGGTCAGGACTACTCCGCTTACATCAACGAACTCATCCGCAAGGAGACAGAAGCGCAACCGGTCGCGGCCGCCCCGCAGGCCGCATCACCGGCGCCGCAACCGGCCGCCGCCGCTCCGGTTGAACCGCCGCCTCTATCGGGCGGGTCGCGCCTCCGCATTTCGCGACCGCAGATTGCCGAAACTCCTGCCCCGCAGGAACAGGCGCCGGTGACCAAATATTGCCAGCGGCATCGCACGGAATTGACCACCGGCCATTGCCAGGTCTGCCAAAAGCCGATCTGCCCCAAATGCATTGAAACATTCGGTCCGTTTTGTTCCCCGTACTGTCGGAACAAAATTGAGGGCGTGACCATGGACGCGCCGACGCACATGGGCGGCAAATTTGTCGCGCAGAGGCAATACTGGCGCAAAGTGGGTTTGATCAGCGGCTCGATCGGGTCGGTCCTGGCCGTCATTTTCGGGGTTTGGTTTTGGTATGCCTGGTTTGGCTCGCAGCCGAGCGTTTATCTCCGCGTTCGTTGGGATGACATCTCGCATTCGGGTAAATCCTGGATTGTGGACGGCAATCAATTGGTCTTTCTCCATGGCGGCACGCTCGCCCGTTATAATCTGCAGACCAAACAAAAAGTCTGGTCGCAGGAACTGGTCACGCCGCAGCAGGTGGCCGATGCCCTCAAGGCCGAGGACGCGGAGGATACGCGCATCCAGCATGAAACCGGCAAAAACCCGGACGTCATGATCCCCCGGATGCGTGAAAAATTTACGAGAATCGGCCTGGAATCGGACTTATCACTGCACGGGTCCGGGAAAAACATTTGGATCACCACGTCGAGCGGCGGAATGGATGATAATTCGGACACCGGTTTTGCCCCGGCGCAAATGACGCTGATTCATTATGATTGGAACACGGGGAGTGTTCTGCAACGAATCACCTTGACCAACAGCCTGGGTGAACTGTCCGATCATGGCAATGAAATGCTGGCCATCAGCACCGCGCCCGATGGCGCGCAAAGCGTCACGCATATCAGCATGGATGATGGGACCATGCACACCGAGGAGTTTTCCGGCATTCCGGCGCCGGCCTCCGGCCTCGCGGAAAACGGCCCGCCTTCCGGCGCTGCGCCGCAAGGCGGTCTTCCGCTTTCTCCGAGCCAGGCGGGCCAGCCCATGAATCCCTCGGCGGTTGCCGAACAGGCGCAAAACATGAGCCTGCCGGGACGCATCGCGTTGCCCGCGCTGATCGCAAACAGCGAGCATAACCAGCAGATCCTCAAAGAAGCGCAAAGTGAGGACAACCAGGACCAGCCTCCGCAAAGAAGGCAAAGACAATCCCGGCCGCCGGCAGCGGCGCAACCCGCGCCGAAAAAATCGGACGAACCCGCAATGGATGCGCAAAACTTCACCATGATTCCCGACGGCGACAATTACATCGCTTTTGGCAGCGTGCTGATCAAAGAGAACATCGTGGAACGGGATGCGATGCGCGCCCCTCCGAAGCATTCCGCGCTCGATAATCCGAACGTGGGCCTGGCGAATGAAACGGCCGCGGTGAACGAGCAGTTGAACGAACTGCAGCGAAATAGCGGTGGCGGAACGGTCACCGAAGACGAAAGCATCTACCAGATTGTCCTGCGCCGGCCGGGCGCCGCGGGGATTGACTGGGCGGGGCAGGTGGTGGGTTCCCCTCAATTTTATGCCTTAACCACCGTGAACGTCCTTGCCGCGGGCAAGACCATCATCGTGTTCGATAAAACAAATAAAAAGCTGTGGCAGGAAAAGTTGACCTACGACATCACCGGGGGCGGAGGCGAACCGGGCAGTTTTGAACCTACGATGCAATCGCCGTATGGCGCCGGTCCGTGCGTTGAAAATAATGGAACCCTTTACGTTTTTGACCAGGCGGTCCTTTCGGCCTTTGACCCTGCGACCGGGAATGCGCGCTGGCGCATCCCGTCTGTGGGGGTCGTGGGCCTGTTCTTCGGCGATAAAGGCGAAGTGTATGTCAACACGACCACGGGCAATCCGGATGACATCAAGTATTCGCGGGAGATTGACGTGACGAAATCCACCCAGGCCGTCGTGATGAAAGTGGACCCCGCCACCGGCACCATTTTGTGGAAGAACAATCCGGGCGGTTACATTGCCTACCTCTCGGGCAAGTATATCTATTCCTACCGTTATTACGATCCGCCGGTCGACGAAGAGGACCAGGCGGACGAGGCGACGGCCGCGCTGCAAGGGACGGCTTATCTCAAGATCATCCGCATCAATCCTTCAAATG
This sequence comes from Verrucomicrobiia bacterium, assembly GCA_035945915.1. GTDB lineage: Bacteria > Verrucomicrobiota > Verrucomicrobiia > Limisphaerales > UBA11358 > UBA11358. Next base: position 2,778 of record DASYZW010000091.1, read on the forward strand.
GCAAAGTGATGTGGGAACATGATGAAGGCCGCGCCCCCGTGGACGTGCAGTTCGACCAGAACATGATCTCGCTCGTACTGAAAAAAGAAGTCGAAGTTCTGAAGTTTATTTCGTGGTAACGAGCTTGGACCTCCCTTGCAGGTCGGAGTAATAGTGGACCGCCGTTCCGGGGGCGCGCTCTCGGCCACGATGGTTGAGGCATTCAGCCTCATTACTATTGGCTCACTACCTCCAAACCTGACCCGGACATCGCGCCAAATTCTATTGCCTCACCATGGTCACGGACCCGTTATTTGCGTCATAATTGAACGTGTAACCGGCCGGCGCCTGGGGGATGCTCCTCACATAATTGGGGACCAGGTCCTGCAATGTGGCCGGATAATGACCTTCGGCGGCGTTATACTGCTGGACGGCCTGGTTCAGCGATGAGACGTCCACTTTTTTCTGCGAATAAACCTCGGCCTGGGCAAGCGGAGAGGAACTGGTGGACGTTGTATTTGTCGTCGGCGTACTGGAATTGCTGGAGCCGCCGCTGCAACCGGCCAGTGTCAAAATCATGCCTCCCGCGAGTGCGATCGAATAATGAATTTTCATAACGTTAAAATAATCCCCGCGCCGCCAAAGTCCAAAAAGAATTATGCTCCCTTCCTGCAGATGGGTAGCACCCTATATCTCACCCTGGAGGACACCGGCTATCAAACTCCCGGCGCCGGCTTGGCATGTTTTACCAGGTCCCGGGCGCGGCGGATTAAATCCAAATCCTCCACCAAATTCCCAAACCGGAAACTGGGCATGCCGCTTTGTTCGCGCCCAAGCAATTCTCCCGG